>NZ_JAIBFH010000380.1 GCF_019459675.1 Arenimonas sp. | reverse complement strand
TCCGGCGCGCGAGCTGATGGCGCTGACCGCGCTACCGGCGCTTGCGCCGGGCCGGAGCGTGGCGGCGTCCTGCCACGACGCCGACGAACTGGCGCAGGCCCAGCGCCTGGGCGTGCATTTCGCCGTGCTGGGCCCGGTATGCGCCACCCAAAGCCATCCCGGCGCGGAGGGGATGGGCTGGGACCGGTTCGCCCTGTTGCGCGAAGGGGTGTCGCTGCCGATCTACGCCATCGGCGGCATGAAGCCCGCCGACCTGGCCATTGCCCGCCGGCATGGCGGGCAGGGCGTGGCGGGAATTCGGGGGCTTTGGCCGCGTTGAGGCACGGGTGTGGCGGTCCTCGCGCGCTGCGCGCGTTCCCGCAGGATGGCCCTCAGGCCCGGGTCGCCAAACCCAGGTAGCGCGCGTGGAGCCGGGTCACGGCGGCCTCCAGCTGCGCCAGCGAACCGTCATTGACGATCACATCGTCGGCAATCGCCAGGCGCTGCGCCCGGCTGGCCTGCGCCGCCACCATGCGGCCGGCGAATTCGGGCGTGCTGCCGTCGCGCTGCTGCAGCCGGGCGATCTGGACTTCGGTGGGCACGTCCACCACCAGCACGCGGCCCAGCCAGGGATACGTCGCCTTTGCGCCGCCCTCGGCCAGCAGCGGGATGGCCGCCACCACATAGGGACCCGCAGCCTGGTCGCAGGTCGAACGCAGCCACGCCCGAATGCGCGGGTGCAGCACCCCCTCCAGCGTGGTCTTGGCCGCGGGGTCGGTGAACACCCGTTCGCGCATGGCCGCGCGGTCCAGTCGGCCATCGGGCTGGATGAAGGCCGGTCCGAACAGGGCGGCCACTTCCGCCAGGGCGGGCTGGCCGGGCTCCACCACGGCGCGCGCCGCCACGTCGGCGTCGGCGACGGTGATGCCCAGGGCTTCGAAGGCGCGGGTGGCCGCGGATTTTCCGGAGGCCACGCCGCCGGTCACGGCGACGATGAAGTCCGCCACGGCCTCAGGCCAGGCCGGCCCAGCTGCGGTAGGCCTGGATGATCTGCGGCCCCCACATCAGCTGCACCCAGCCGGCCGCGGCCAGGTAGGGGCCGAAGGGAATGGGCGTGGCGCGGTCGGCGCCGCGCATCGCAATCCAGGCCGAGCCGAACACGGCGCCGATCAGGGACGACATCAGCACGATCGGCAGGATGCCGCCCACGCCGCACCAGGCGCCCAGGGCGGCCAGCAGCTTGAAGTCGCCGTAGCCCATGCCTTCCTTGCCGGTCAGCAGCTTGAAGCCCTTGTAGACCGTCCACAGGCTCAGATAACCGGCGATGGCGCCGAAGATGGCGTCGGTGGGCGAGGCGAACAGGGTGATGGTGGACAGGCCCAGGCCGATCCACAGCAGGCTCAGCGTGAGCTGGTCGGGCAGCAGGGTGGTGCGCAGGTCGATACCCGACATGGCCACCAGCAGGCCGGTGAACGTGAGGGCGGCCAGCAATTCCAGGCTGGCGCCGAAACGCCAGGCACAAGCCGCGAACGCGATGGCCGTCAGCAGTTCCACCACCGGGTACTGCAGTGAAATGGACGTGCCGCAGCCCCGGCAGCGGCCGCGCAGCATCAGGTAGCTCAGCACGGGGATGTTTTCCCACGCGGCCAGCTTGTGGCCGCACTTGGGACAGGCCGAGCCCTGCACGACGATGCCGGGCGGGGCGGGTTCGTAGGGCTCGGGAAGCTCCAGCAGCTCCCGGCTTTCCCGGCGCCACTGCCACTCCATCCAGGGCGGCAGGCGCAGGATCACGACGTTCAGGAAGCTGCCCACGAGCAGGCCGAACAGGGCCGCCAGCAGGATGATGGTGGCGGCGGGGAGGGTTTCGATCAGCGCCAGCACGTAATCAGACAGCCGCCGCCAGCTTGAAGATCGGGAGGTACATGCCGATCACCATGCCGCCTACCAGGACGCCGATGACGACCATGATCAAGGGCTCGAGGAGGCTGGTGAGGGAGTCGACGGAGTTGTCGATCTCCTGTTCGTAGAATTCCGCGACCTTCAGCAGCATGGTGTCGAGCGCGCCGGCCTCTTCGCCAATGGCGGTCATCTGCACCACCATGTGCGGGAAAAGATTGACCTGCTTCATCGCCACGTTCAGCTGGTAGCCGACCGACACGTCATCACGGATCCGCATCACGGCGTCGTTGTACACGATGCTGCCCGTGGCGCCGCCAACGGTCTCGAGCGCTTCGACCAGCGGCACGCCGGCCTTGAAAGTCAGCGCCAATGTGCGGGCGTAACGTGCGATGGCGGACTGGTGCATGATTTGGCCGAGCACCGGCACCTTCAAGAGCATGCGGTCCACGGTGCGCTCCAGCGCCGGCGACCGCTTGTAAATGAACAGGAAACCAAAGATCGAGCCGGCGACACCGCCCAGGATCGCCCACCACCACGCAATCATGAATTCAGAGGCGTTGACGATCATCTGCGTGAAAGCGGGCAGGTCCGCACCAAAGCCCTGGAATACCGCCTTGAACTGGGGCACCACGTAGATCAGCAGGATGGCGCTCACCAGCATGGCGACCGCGATCACGGCCGCAGGATAGAACAGGGCCTTCTTGATCTTGCTTTTCAGCGCCTCGGTCCGCTCCTTGTAGGTAGCGACGGTGTCCAGGATGGTGTCCAGTACGCCTGCACTCTCACCGGCCCGGGTGAGGTTGCGGAACAGCGCGTCGAACTGGACCGGGTGCTTGGCCATCGCCTCGCTGAGCGAGCTGCCGCCGGATATCTGGTCGCGGATGTCGTTGAGCATGTCGCGCATGCGGGGGTTGTTCTGGCCTCCCGCGAGGATCTCGAAGCTTTGCACCATCGGCACGCCGGCCTGCAGCATAGTGGCGATCTGGCGGGCAAACACGGCGATGTCCTGCGGTGTGATGGCTTTGCCGGAGCTGCCGAAGAGTGGCTTGGATTTTGCCCTCACCACCGTCGGGTTGATGCCCTGCTTGCGCAGTTCGGCGCGCAGCAGGTTGGCGTTCTTGGACGTGGTTTCGCCCTTCATCTTCACGCCGCGCTTGTCGGTGCCTTCCCAAGTGAACTGTTCCATCACGTTGGTGCGCGCTACGGTGGGTTTGGCAGCAGTCGTCGCCATGGCTTAGTCCTTCGTCACACGGTTGATTTCGGCCAGGCTGGTCACGCCGTTCCGCGCTTTCATCAGGGCGGATTGGCGCAGGTCGCGGACACCCGCGTCCTGGGCGGCCTGGGCGATCTGGAGCGCGTTGCCGCCCTCCAGGATGATGGCCTGGATGTTCTCGGCCATGGGCATCACCTGGTAGATGCCCAGGCGGCCCTTGTAGCCGTCGTTGCAGTCTTCGCAGCCAACGGCCTCGAACAGCGTTACCCCGGCCTTGATGTCCTCGGCGGTGAAGCCTTCGGCCAGCAGGGCGTTTTCCGGCAGCACGATGGGCTTCTTGCAGGCGTCGTGCAGCCGGCGCGCCAGGCGCTGGGCGATGATGATGGTGACCGACGAGGTGATGTTGTAGGGCGCAATGCCCATGTTCATCAGGCGCGACACCGTCTGCGGGGCGTCGTTGGTGTGCAGGGTGGACAGCACCAGGTGGCCCGTCTGGGCCGCCTTGATGGCGATTTCGGCGGTTTCGAGGTCGCGGATTTCGCCCACCATGATCACGTCCGGGTCCTGGCGCAGGAAGCTGCGCAGGGCCGCGGCGAAGGTCATGCCCTTCTTCACGTTCATCTGCACCTGGTTGATGCCCGGGACGCGGATTTCTACCGGGTCTTCGGCGGTGGAGATGTTGCGCTCGTCGGTGTTGAGGATATTCAGGCCCGTGTACAGCGACACCGTCTTGCCCGAGCCGGTGGGCCCGGTGACCAGGATCATGCCGTAAGGCTTGGCCAGGGCGTCCAGGTAAAGCTTTTTCTGGTCTTCCTCGTAGCCCAGCTTGTCGATGCCCAGTTTGGCGGCGCTGCCGTCCAGCAAGCGCAGCACCACCTTTTCACCAAACAGCGTGGGGCAGGTGGAAACGCGGAAGTCCATCTGCTTGGTCTTGGAGACGTTCAGCTTGATGCGGCCGTCCTGGGGCAGGCGGCGCTCGGCGATGTCCAGCTGCGCCATGACCTTCAGGCGGGCGGTGATGCGCGGCTGCAGCTTCACCGGCGCCTTGGCCACGGTCCGCAGGATGCCGTCCATGCGCAGGCGCACGCGGAACTCGGTTTCGTAGGGTTCGAAGTGGATGTCCGAGGCGCCGCGCTTGATCGCGTCGACCAAAACCTTGTTGACGAACCGCACCACCGGCGTGTCGTCGCCGCCTTTGGTATCGGCGATATTGTCGTTGGCATCGTCGTCGCCGCCGCTGGACTCCAGGTTTTCCAGCCCCTCGGCGTCGTCCATGCTGTCGCCCATGCTGTCGCTGGCGGTCAGCGCAAGTTCGATGGTGCGGCGCAGCTTGTCCTCGTCCACCAGGATGGGTTCGACAGTGAGGTTGGCGGCGAACTTGATCTCGTCCAGGGCGCGGGTGTTGGTGGGGTCGGCGATGGCAACGAAAAGGCGGTTGCCCCGCTTGAACAGGGGCAGGGCCTGGTGCTTGTTGATCAGCTCTTCGCTGATCAGCTTGGTGGCCGCCTGGTTCAGGTCCAGCGTGGTGCTGTCGAACAGCGGCATGCCGAACTCGACCGCGTTGGCATTGGCGATATGGGCCGCCGTGACCAGCTTCTTCTCGAGCAGGTAAAGGTGGACGGGCCGCTTCTGCTTGCTGGACTCGTCCAGGGCCTTGCGTGCGTCCGCCTCGCCCAGGGCGCCGTCCAGCACAAGGCGCCGGGCGATGCCGGTGATTCCAACCAGGTTGGCGGTGGCGTTGGCGTTCACTCTGCTCCCCAGAGCCGCGCGGGTGCGGCAACTGTAACCGAAAAATGGCCCTTGGCCAGCCTCTTGCAGCACATTCTTCGTGTCAGCAGGGGGATTGGATAAAGTAAGCTGGCCGCAGTGAGCATAGGGGGAATGACCGTGAGAGTAAGTGTGGTCCTGCCTGCCAAAAACGAGTCCGAGGGCCTGCGCAGGACACTGCCGGCGCTCAGGCAGTGTTTGCCGGACGCCGAGATCATCGTGGTTGACGATGGGTCCACCGACGATACCGCGGCCCTCGCGACCAGTCTGGGGGCCCGGGTGCTGGCTTCACCCTACTCCATGGGGAACGGCGCGGCCATCAAACGTGGCGCCCGGGCGGCCACCGGCGAGGTGATCGTTTTCATGGATGCCGACGGTCAGCATGATCCGGCCCTGATCCAGGGGCTGATGGCCCGGTTGGACGAGGGCTATGACATGGTGGTCGGCGCTCGTGACGGGGACGGACAGGCCAATGTTGGCCGGGGCCTGGCCAACGCCTTCTACAACCGCTTGGCCAGCTGGATGACCGGCCACCGTATCCTGGACCTGACTTCCGGCTTGCGCGTTGTCCGCGCCGACCGGTTCCGCGAATTCCTTCACCTGCTGCCGAACGGCTTCAGCTACCCGACCACCAGCACCATGGCCTTCTTCCGCAGCGGTTACCCGGTGGCCTATGTCCCGGTGCGGGTAGGTCGCCGCCTGGGCACCGCGAGCCATATCCGCCCGATCAAGGACGGCATCCGCTTCCTGCTGATCATCTTCAAGATCGCCACCCTGTACTCGCCGCTCAAGCTGTTCGCGCCCGTGGGGGCTGGATTTTTCCTGCTGGGGCTCGGCTACTACAGCTACACGTTCCTGACCCAAGGCCGGTTCACCAACATGAGCGCGCTGCTTTTCAGCGCGGCGGTCATCGTGTTCCTGATTGGCCTGGTGTCGGAACAGATCACGTCCCTGACTTACAACCGCCCGCCTGGGCCATGAAGCCGCTGCGTTCGTGGCTGAAATGGGCGGCGAGGACGCCGCTGCACCCGCAGTGGTTGTTGGGGCGCCGGGCCCTGCCGGTTGGCTTGCCCGGCTTTGCGGGAAGCCTTCTGGATATCGGTGCGGGTGACCGCTGGATCGAGGGCAAGCTGCCGATCCCTGTGAACTATGTCGCTTTGGACTTTCCTGCCACGGGCCGAGACCTCTATGCAGCGACGCCAGACGTTTACGCCGATGCGGCGCGGCTGCCGTTCGCGGATGCCAGCTTCGACGGCGTCCTGTGTCTGGAGGTGCTTGAACACGTGAGGGACCCGGCGGCCGTCATGCTGGAGATCGCCCGCGTCCTCAAGCCTGGCGGCAAAGGCTGGCTTTCGATGCCCTTCCTGTATCCAGTGCACGATGCCCCGTTCGACTTCCAACGCTTCACCGAGCACGGTGTGCGCCGGGATGTCTGCCGGGCCGGGCTTGAATTGACGCGATGCCGTCCTTCGCTTCACGCCGCGCGCAGCGCGGGCCTGTTGGCCAGCTTGGCGGTGGCAGGGGGTGTCAAGGCCAGTCCCCCGGCTTTGGCCGCGCTGCTGCTGTTTCCCGCGGCCGGCATGGTGCTGGCCATCAACCTGCTGAGTTTTGCCTTGAGCCTGGCGTGGCCCGACTGGACGGCCCTTTCGGCCGGGCACGATTTCGAGGTGCGTCGTCCGTGAGCCGCGACACAGTCCTGATCGTCACCACGTCTTTCCCGCAGTCCGGCGACGGTAGCGAGGCGGCGGGTGGTTTCGTGGCCGACCTCGCCCAGTCTTTGCACGGCCACCTGCCTGTGCGCGTCGTGGCACCGGGTGCGCGCGAGGTCGTCGAGAAGCTTCCGAGCGGAGTCGAGGTTCATCGCTTTGCGTCTCCCGGGCGGCCGCTGTCGCTTCTGTCGGCGGGCCGGCCAAGGGACTGGCCATCCATCGTTTCGACGCTACGGTCGCTGCGCCGCCAGACACTAAAG
>NZ_JAIBFH010000379.1 GCF_019459675.1 Arenimonas sp. | reverse complement strand
CTGGACAAGCTCAAGCGCGTGCGCGACCGCATCGACAAGCTGGGCAAGGACATCCGCCTGGAAGTGGACGGCGGAGTGAAGGCCGACAACATCCGCGCCATCGCCGCCGCGGGCGCCGACACCTTCGTGGCCGGCTCGGCCATCTTCAATGCGCCCGACTACGCCACGGTGATCGCGCAGATGCGCGCCGAAGTCGCCGCTGCGCGCGCCTGACCCGAACGCCCGCCCCGGAGCCTGCCGATGAGCCTGAAGACCGCCGACCTGTGCGACGCGCATGAAGCCGGCGTGCGCGTGCTTGACCTGGCGCTGCGCGACTATGGCGGCCGCATCGCCTTCCACGGCCCGGTGAGCACCATCCGCGCGCTGGAAGACAACTCGCGCGTGCGCGAGGCCGTGGCCGAGCCCGGCGAGGGCCGCGTGCTGGTGATCGACGGCGGCGGCTCCACGCGCCGTTCGATGCTGGGCGACAACCTGGCCGCGATGGCGGCGAAAAACGGCTGGGCCGGGGTGGTGGTGCACGGCGTCATCCGCGACACCGACGCCATCGGCCAGCTGGACCTGGGCGTGAAAGCGCTGGGCACCTGCCCGCGCAAGACCGACAAGCTGGGGCAGGGCCTGCGCGACGCGCCGCTGCAGTTTGGCGGCGTTTCCATCGCGCCTGGCGAGTGGCTTTATGCCGACGAGGATGGCGTGGTGGTCTTCGCGGAATCGGTGGCGCACTCCTCATAGGTCAGGTCCAGCCAGCCGCTGGCCTCGCACTTCCCGTTGACCAGTGCTTCTATCCGCTTCGCGCGTTCGGCGTGCAGCTCCGGATTCCTTAAGGGGTGGTAACGGTTGGGTGCGATGGGCATCGCCATGAGGCCGTAGAACTCCCTGTCGGTGAGCCGGGAAAGATCCTTTCCGTAGTAGCCGTTCGCCGCAGCCTCGAAGCCGACGACGGCTTTTCCGTCCAATGATCCGAAGTAGGTGCTGCCCACGTACATGTCCAGCTGCTGCTGTTTCGTAACGCGTGCGTCCAGGACCAGGGCCATGACGTCACGGCCGAAGTCTATTTTCCGGCAGCAGTTGAATACGCCGCGGTAGAACGACTGCATGGCGCCCTTGGTCCCATCCACCTGGTGCTTGCCAAGGAATAGGTCTCTTGCCAGCACCGAGGTGATCGAGGTCACCCCTTGCCCCTTTGAAATGTCCAGCCCGGCGTGCTCGTAGAAAGCGGGATCTTCCACCATCACCAGTGCCCTGACATGTCGAGGATGAATTTGGGTCGCCTGGCCACGGGACGGCGTTGCCATCAGCAGCTCGTCAGCGACTGAGTTGGCCCAGAGAAAAGCAATCAGCAGGTAGACGGGCAGCAACAGGCACATTCCGATGAATGCGGCTTTCAGATATTTTCTTACCACGTGACTCTCTCCTGCACCCTCGCCAGGGTCACCACATAGCGCATCGGCCCCCGCGGCGCGGTCGCGTCGAACGGCCAGCACGTCACCAGCACCAGCGAAGCGCCGCCGTCGCCGGTGGCGATGCGGTGGATGCGCGAATCCACCACCTGCATCGCGGTCACGGTGAATTCGCGGGGGCCCTGCGGTGTTTCCAGCGTGAGCGCGTCTCCGCGGCGCAGCTCGCGCAGCCAGGAAAAATGCGTGTCGCGATGGCCGCTGATGATCGTGGTGCCAGACGCGCTGCCGGGCGCGGCGCTGGCTTCGGCCCAGCCCGGGCCGAAGGCGAGCGGCCGGCCGCTGTCGCCGGCCAGCACCACCTGCGACACGCCCAGCCGCGTCTGCACCAGCCGGGCCACCGCATGCGTGTCGGCCCAGGGCCAGGGCCGGTGCGCGCCGCCGTCGGCCTGCGCCGACTTCCACGACGAATGCAGCAGCTGTTGCGCCAATGCCGCCTTGGCGGGAAGCCAGGCGGCGTTGGCGGAGATCATCATCGCCGCCGCCAACAGGGCGCGGCCAAGCCAGCGGCGCGCCGGGGCGGGTGGGGCTTCCTTGCCCCGAGGGTCCGTCCCTGATGCGGTGGCGCGTGAAGTCACGGCGCCTCCTGCGCCGTCCGGGGGGAAAGCAGGGGCGAGGGCCGGCGCTGCATCAGCGGGCTGGCGTCGGCCGGCAGGAAGTGCCAGTGCATGTGCCGCAGCGCGCGCTCCACCGAGCGCGGGCCAGGGTCGAGCGAGTGGGGCTGGGGTGCGGTGTCGCGGCGTTCAACGATCAGGACCATGGCGGATTCCTCGGTGGGGTCAGGCCTGCGCGGGTTCGCGCAGGAGGATGAGCATCAGCAGGCACAGCAGGAAGGCGACCAGGCGGGCGACCATGGCTCAGCCCCTCGCGCGCAGCAGGAAGAAGGCCGACAGCGCCAGCACCAGGGCCAGCAGCAGTTCGCGCAGCCAGCCGGTGCTGCCCTGTGCGAACTCGAGCGAACCGTCGGGAACGCTGTTCATCATTTGCGTGCTGCCCAGGCCCTGGTCCTTCGGCCGCACCGGCGTGCGATCCACGGCCACCAGGCTGGTGTAGGCGCTGACCAGGCCGTGGCGCAGGGCCACGTCCACGATCATCGGCTTCAGGCTGTCGCTGTCGCCGCCGCGGCGCAGGTCGTCTTCCAGCGCGTTGATGCGTGCGCGGGCCCACAGCCGGCCGATGCCCGGCGACGGCGTGGTGTTCATGCCGCCCAGCGGCACGCGGCGCACCCAGGGCTGCGGGCGCAGGCCGCGAACGGTCACGGCGTCCTGCAGCTGGTCCAGACGCGCCACCACCTGAAGCGCCTCGCCTTCGTACAGGTCGGGCACGCGCGCCGGGTACATCTCGGCCACACCCGGCCAGTCCAGCTGGATGTCGCGCATGGCCGGGCGGTCGAGCTTGGCCAGCAGGCGGTCCATGGCTTCGGTCACTTCTTCGACGTTGCGGATCACGGTCTGGGTGCCGCGGCCGGTTTCGGCCGCTTTGCGCAGGAAGTGGCCGTTGGGCGCGCTGCCGATGCCCACCGGGAACAGGCGCGCTTCGCCGCGCTCGGCTTCGATCAGGGCGAGCAGTTCGTCTTCATTACCCACGGCCGCATCGGTGGCCAGCACCACCTGGCGCAGGTAGCCGGCCGGGGCTGCACCGGCCAGCGCGGCGCGCAGGGCGGGCAGCATTTCGGTGCCGCCATCGGCGGTGAGCGAGCGCACGAAGCTGCGGGCCCGCGCTACGTTGCCCGGCTGCGCCGGCACGGCTTCGGGGTACAGCAGGTCGAACGTGTCATCGAAGCGCACCACGTTGAAGCGATCCCCGGGGCGCAGTCGGGCCAGCGCGCGGTCGGCGGCCTCGATGGCCTGTTCCATGGACGTGCCGGACATCGAGCCGGAGTTGTCGATCACCAGGATGAGTTCGCGCGGCAGCGGCACCGCTGCCAGGGTCGGCGGCACCAGCATCACCAGGGCGAAGTTCTCGCCGCCGATACGGTCGGTGAACACCGCGCTGCGCGGCGCCTTGCTGGGCACGGGCTGCCACTGCAGCACGAAGTCGCGGTCGGTGGCTTCGGCGAAGTTCGACAGCGTCACCCGGTAGGTCGAGCCTTCGGCCATCACGGTGACGCGGTGGGTCGGGCTGGTGAGCGTGGCCAGCGGCAGGCCGGGCTCGATCTCGGCGGTCAGCACCACCGACGGTGGCAGGGCGCTGCCGGCGATGACCGCGCTGTCCACGGCGGGCAGGGCTTGTGCAGCGCTGTGTCCTTCACGCAGGGCCTGCGCGCTGCTGGCCGCCGGCGTGTAGCGCGGTGTCAGCGTCAGCGGCAGGTTCAGCGAAAACGTGCCGTCGCGATAAGCCACGGGCTGCCAGTAGCGCACTTCGATCTCGATTTCCTCGCCCGGGCCGATGTTGGCCACGGCGGTCTGGAACAGGTTCGGGCGGTTCTGCTCGACCAGGCTGGCGCGCTGGCCGTTGGCCGCGGCGGCCGCGTAGATCGCCTTGGCCTTTTCCTTTTCGCGGATCTCGCCTTCGATCAGCCTCTTGCCGATGCGCAGCGTGAGCGCGCCGACGGCGGCGTCCTCGGGCAGCGGCAGAAGGTAGCGGCCTTCGCGCCACTGGCTGCTGTCGTTGCGGTAGGTCTGGCGCACGCTCACTTCGGCCAGCAGGCCGCGCACCTGCATGTCCACCGTGGTGTCCATGGCCAGGGTGGCGACCCAGCGGTCGCCTTCGCGCAGCATCAGGCCTTCGGGCTCGGGGTCCTCGGCCCCGTCGCGCTCGTCGGCCAGGGCCGGCACGCAGGCGAAGGCCAGCGCCACGACCAGGGTCATCATCAGGTGGAACCACAGCAGCGGCCGCGGCGGTACGCGGGGGCTGCGGTAGAGGCGGGGCTTGCGGGTCTCGCGCACGTGCATGTCGATCTCCTGGGTGGTGGAGCCATTCCAGGCCCACGCGGAGCCCGCACCCGGGCCGGTTCGGGGCAGGGGGCTGACCAGTTGTGGCGATTTGCGGGCAGCCCGTTGCCGCGCCCCGCCGTGCTGGCCTAGGCTGGCCGCCATGTCACGCATCGTTGCCATCGTCGAAGACGAACCCGCCATCCTCGCCAACACCACCGAGGCGCTGCGCCGCCACGGCTACGGCGTGCAGCCGCTCGCCAGTCGCGCGCAGGCGCAGGCGGCGTTCGCGCTGAAGCTGCCCGACCTGGTGATCATCGACGTGGGGCTGGGCGATGAGCCCGAGGGCGGCTTCGATCTGTGCCGCGACCTGCGCGCGCGCTCGGCCACGCTGCCCATTCTTTTCCTGACGGCGCGCGATTCGGACTTCGATGTGATTTCAGGACTGCGGCTCGGCGCCGACGACTACCTGAGCAAGGACACCAGCCTGCCCCAGCTCACCGCGCGCATCCACGCGCTGTTCCGGCGGCTGGACTCGCTGGCGGCGCCGCAGGCGCGCGATTCGGTGTTCCGGCTGCGCGGTCTCACGCTGGAGCTTGAGCGCATGCGCGTGAGCTGGAACGGCGCCGAAGTGGCGCTCACCGTCACCGAGTTCTGGATGGTGCACGCGCTGGTGCGCTACCCGGGCCACGTCAAGACGCGCGAACAGCTGATGCGCGAGGCGCAGGTGGTGGTGGACGACGCCACCATCACTTCGCACATCAAGCGCATCCGCCGGAAGTTCCAGGGGCTGGATGCGGCGTTCGACGAAGTGGACACCGTGCACGGCGCCGGCTACCGCTGGCGTGCCTGAGTCGAACCCATGACCCTGCGCGGGAAACTGCTGCTGCTTTCTCTGTCCATCCTGGCCCTGCCCTGGGCCGGCTGGCAGTTCGTGCAGCAGCTCGAAGTGCTGCTGCGGCAGGGGCAGGAGCAGGCGCTGCTGGCCTCGGCCGAGGCGCTGGCGCGCGGCATCGCCGTGCGGCCGGCGAACCTGCCGGCCTCGGGGCCCGGTTGGTTCGTGCACCGGCTGGCGTTCGCGCCGCGGCTGGACGGCGAAGACGGCGACTGGCGCGCATCGGGCGCCGAGCCCGCGTCGGTGGGAGGCGGCGCGCCGTGGCTGCGCGCCAGCGTCGGCCGCGCCAACGAACGCGTGCACCTGCTGGTGCAGGTGGACGACACCAGCCGCCAGCGGGGTGAAGCGCACTGGCCGGGCGACCTGGAGTTCGACCGCGTGCGGCTGCGGCTGCTGGGCCCCGGCGGCGAGCTCGTGCTGAGGCTGGCCAACAGCCAAAGCGGCGAGCTGCTGGTCGCGGGCGAAGACGGCCTGCCGCCGCCGATCCGCGTCGAGGGCTTCTGGCTTGAACACGACCAGGGCTACACCATTGAACTGGCGCTGCCGCAAGCCTTCGACGTGCGCGGACTGGGGCTGGAGGCGCGCGACCTGGACGCCGCCGGCCAGCGCCGCGTGGCCGGCAGCCTGGCGGGCGACGACGCGCTGAAAGCCTGGCCGCTGCACGGCTATGCCGGCGCGCTGGAGCCGGCACTGCTGACGCTGGCACCGCCGGGCATGCGTGTACTGCTGGCCGACCGCGAGGCCTGGGTGATCGCCCGTGCCGGCCGCATCCGCGCCGACGCCAGCGAGGAAGACCTGCTGCCCTGGCGCCGCGGCCTTTACCGTGCGCTGCTGTTCCGCGACACGCTGCCGGCCGCCGATGAGGCGCCCGATGCCGGGCGGGTGGTGCGCGCCGAAGTGGCGGCGGCGATCGCCGGCGGGTCCGGCACCGCGTGGCGCCGCGACCCTTCCGGCGCCCGGCTGCTGCTGTCGGCCGCCGTGCCCGTGAAAGTGGACGGTGAGGTGCGCGCGGCGCTGCTGCTGGAGCGCTCGAACTCGGAGGTGCTGCTGCTCACCGATCGCGCGTTCTCGGGCCTGCTGGGCGTGAGCCTGGTCGCCTTCCTCGCCTCGGGCGGCGTGATGTTCCTGTTCGCGTCGCACCTGGGTGCGCGTATCCGCCGCCTGCGCGACGCCGCCGAGCGCGCGCTGGACCGCGAGGGCCGGGTCACGCCTTTCCCGACCACGCGCGCGCGTGACGAAGTGGGCGATCTGAGCCGCAGCTTCGCCAGCCTGCTCGACCAGGTGGCCGCGTACACCGACTACCTGCGCTCGCTGTCAGGCAAGCTCTCGCACGAGCTCAACACGCCGCTGGCCATCGTGCGCACCTCGCTCGACAACCTGGACGCCGCCGCGCTGCCCGCCGACACGCAGCCCTACCTGGCCCGCGCCCGCGACGGCGTCGAGCGCATGGGCACGCTGGTGCGGACGATGAGCGAGGTGACCCGCATCGAGCACGCCATCGAATCGGCCGAAGCCGAAACCTTCGACCTGCGCGCCCTGGTGGCCGACTACGCCGAAGGCCACCGCGGCCTGCTGCTGCCGCGCGAGCTGCGGGTGGACCTGCCCGCGTCGCCGCTGCGGCTGCGCGGCTCGCCCGACCTGGTGGCACAGGCGCTGGACAAGCTGTTCGACAACGCACGCGGCTTTTGCCCGCCCGAAGGCTGGGTCCGGCTGTCGCTTGCGCCGGAGGGCGACGGCGCGCGCATTGCGGTGGCCAACCTGGGCCCGCCGGTGCCCGAGGCCATGCGGGCGCGGCTGTTCGACTCGCTGGTGAGCCTGCGCGGGAAACCCCAGCGCCTCGAGGGCGCCACGCACCTGGGCTTCGGCCTGTACGTGGTCAAGCTGGTTGCCGAACTCCACCGCGGCCGCGCCCAGGTCCGCAATCTTCCCGATGGCGATGGCGTCGAGTTCACCCTCCACCTCCACCCCATGCCGTGAAGACACGGAAAATTTAACAGGTACATTTTAACGCAGCGTCCGGTGCCCGACTAAGCTCCCACGAAAATGTACCTGGTACATTTTCCGTGCCCCGCGCGCTGGAAGTTATACTCGGCGCCTGTCCTGACGGGTCATCGCCGTGATTACTGCCGAAGAGTTCAAGCGCCTCGCGGGTGAAGGCCACAACCGCATCCCGGTGGTGCGCGAAGTCCTTTCGGACCTCGATACGCCCCTCTCGGTGTACCTCAAGCTGGCCGATGGTCCGCATACCTACCTGTTCGAATCGGTGGAGGGCGGCGAAACCTGGGGCCGGTATTCGATCATCGGGCTGCCCGCGCGCCGCACCTACACCTTCCGCGGCCATACGCTGGAAGTGCGCGAGCACGGCGAGCTGACCGAGAGCCGCGAACTGGCCGACCCGCTGGCCGAGGTCGACCGCCTGCGCGCCAGCTTCCGGGTGCCGCAGATGCCCGACCTGCCGGCCTTCACCGGCGGCCTGGTCGGCTACTTCGGCTTCGAAACCATCGGCTGGATCGAGCCGCGGCTGGCCGGCCCCATGCCCGACGGCAGCACCAAGCCCGACCAGCTCGGCACGCCCGACGCGCTGCTGATGCTGAGCGAGGAAGTGGCCGTTTTCGACAACCTCAAGGGACGCCTGTACCTGATCGTGCACGCCGACCCGTCCGAGCCCCAGGCCTACGCGAAGGCCCTGCGCCGCCTGGACGAGCTGGTGTACCGCCTGCGCCACTCCGGACGCAGCTATCCCGACGTGCTTGACCCGTCCCTGCTGAGCGAACAGGACTTCGTGTCCGGCTTCACCAAGGAAGGCTTCCTGGCCGCCGTGGAAAAATCCAAGGAATACATCCGCGCCGGCGACATCTTCCAGGTGGTGCTGAGCCAGCGCATGAGCGTGCCGTTCCGCGCCCGGCCGGTGGACGTATACCGCGCGCTGCGCGCGCTCAATCCCTCGCCCTACATGTACTTCCTCGACCTGGGCGGCACCCAGGTGGTGGGCAGTTCGCCGGAAATCCTGGTGCGCCTGAAGGGTGGCGAGATCACCGTGCGACCGATCGCCGGCACCCGTCCGCGCGGCGAGACGCCCGAAGCCGACGCCGCGCTGGAAGCCGAGCTGCTGGCCGATCCCAAGGAATGCGCCGAGCACCTGATGCTGATCGACCTGGGCCGCAATGACGTCGGCCGCGTCGCCCGGCCGGGCAGCGTGAAGGTGCCCGACCGCTTCATCATCGAAAAGTACTCGCACGTGATGCACATCGTCAGCGAAGTGCGCGGCACGCTGCAGCCGGGCGTGGGTTTCGCCGACGTGATCAAGGCGACCTTCCCGGCCGGCACCGTCAGCGGCGCGCCGAAGATCCGCGCGCTGGAAGTGATCCGCGAGCTCGAGCCGGTCAAGCGCAACATCTACTCCGGCGCGGTCGGCTACCTCAACTGGTGGGGCGACGCCGACACCGCCATCGCCATCCGCACCGCCGTGATCCAGGACGGTCGCCTGCACGTGCAGGCCGGCGCCGGCATCGTGCACGACTCCGACCCCGAAAAAGAGTGGGAAGAAACGCTCAACAAGGGTCGTGCGCTGTTCCGGGCCGTGGCGCAGGCGGCCGGCGGCTTGTAGGCAGGGCTTCCCCCTCCGGCCGACCGGGTCGACCCGCGGGAGCGAGCGTTTTCACTTAATTTTCACCTCGGCCAAGTCACCTTTCTCGTGACTGCGGGCCCCTCTGGTCATGTGCAAAGCATGGCGATGTCGTAGTCGAAAAACGATGCAACGGCCCGCTGTCTGAACTCTCCATGCCAAGTCGGCGGCGCCGGGCATTGAACCTTCGATTGCCCAGGAGAGTTCCCCGTGGAAATCATCACCAGCCTTTGGCTAGGCATGCCCGTGTGGGTGTGGCTGTCCTTCCTTGCCACCGTCCTTGCCATCCTCGCTTTCGATCTAGGTGTCCTGCACAAGGAAACACACGAGATCGAGGTCAAGGAAAGCCTCTGGATGTCGTCGCTCTACATCGGCCTGGGCCTGTTCTGGGCCGTCGCCGTCTGGTGGATCTACTACATGTACGGCGGCGACAACGCCATCGATCCCCAGATCGCGGGACTGCCCACGCCGGAAGCGAAAGCCTGGGAGGCCGTCAAGCTTTACCTGACCGGCTACCTGGTCGAGAAGACGCTGGCGATGGACAACGTGTTCATCATCTCGATGATCTTCGCGTACTTCGCGGTCCCCCGGATCTACCAGCACCGCGTGCTCTTCTGGGGAATCCTCGGCGTCATCGTGCTGCGCGCCATCATGATCGGCCTGGGTGCGGCGCTGGTGATGGAGTTCGCTTGGATCATGTACTTCTTCGCCGTCATCCTGGTCGCGACCGGCGTGAAGATGATCGTGATGATGGACCAGAAGCCGGACATCGCCAACAACCCGGTGCTGCTGCTGATGAAGCGCAGGATGAACGTCACCAACGAAGTGCACGGTGAAAAGTTCTGGGTCAAGCTGCCCGTAGGCAACACCGGCAGGATGGCGTGGTTCGCAACGCCGCTGTTCCTGTGCCTGGTGCTGGTGGAGATCGCCGACGTCGTCTTCGCCATCGATTCGGTGCCGGCCATCTTCGCGATCACCCCCGACCCGTTCATCGTCTACACCTCGAACATCTTCGCGATCCTGGGCCTGCGCGCCCTCTACTTCGCGCTGGCGGCGATGGTGCACCGCTTCCATTACCTCAAGTACGCGCTCGCGATCGTGCTGATCTTCATCGGCGCCAAGATCTTCCTGGGCGACATCCTCTGGGATGGCAAGATGCCTGCGGAACTCAGCCTCGGCATTACGGCGTCGCTGCTGTTCGGCGGCGTGCTGTACTCGCTGTGGAAGACGCGCGGCTCCGCCGGCACCGATCCCTCGCCGATGGCGTCGGGCGGCGGCAGCGTCCCCGAAACGGCGGGCGCGATGAGCGTGGGCCAGGCGATGACCCGGGAGTTCGTCTCGGTGCCGGCCGACGCCAGCATCGGCGAGGCGGCGACGCTGATGACGGCCACCCGCACCAGTGCGCTGGTGGTGATGGATGCCGACCACCGCCTGCGCGGCCTGGTCACGGACGGCGACCTCCTGCGTCGCGAGGAGCTGGGCACCGCTCCGACCACCGAGTTGTGGCGCACCCTGTTCTCCGACGACAAGACGCTGGCACGCGCCTTCGCGAAGGCCTACGGGCGCCGGGTCGAGACCGTGATGTCCAAGGACCTCAAGACCGTCACCGAGGACATGCCCCTGGCCGATGCCGCACAGCTGCTGTTCGCGCTCGGCGTGAAGACGCTGCCCGTCGTCGGCGACGGCAAGCTCGTGGGCATCCTCTCGCGCAGCGATATCGTGCGAACGCTCGGTCGCCTCGGTTCGGAGCTGACGTCGTCCGTGAGTACCGATGCGGAGATCGTCGACGCCATCGGCACGCGGATCAGCCGCTCGGGCTGGCTCAGCCCGCAGCAGGTTGGATTCGAAGTGAACGAGGGTGCGGTGTCGCTGCGTGGCACGCTGAGCTCGGAGGATCAGCACGCGGCCCTGGTCGCCCTGGTCGAGGGCGTGCCCGGGGTCAGGTCGGTGGACGACGCGCATCTCACGGTGAGCTCCGGGCTAGTGTCCAGGCCGGTCTGATGGCGCGCGCCGGCATGCCGACCGGGCCTGAAGCCAGCCCCGTGATTCGCCGCGGCCCACTCGACTGGATCGAGTGGGTTGGCAACAAGCTGCCCGAGCCGGCCCTGCTGTTTGCGCTGTTGGCCCTGCTGGTGGCGCTGGTCTCGGCCCTGGGCGCGGCGATGGAGTGGAGCGTGCAGCCGGTGAAGCCGGTGCTGCGGACCGAGATGCAGCTGCAGCCGGACGGGCAGATGCAGCAGGCGCCGGTGCTCGATGCCCGGGGCGTGCCGCAGCTGGACCTGGTGGCCCAGGGCGATCCGGTTCAGCCGCGTTCGCTGCTGACCGTGGACGGCGTCTATTGGATGCTGTCCTCGGCGCTGCGCAATTTTGCCCAGATGCCGGCGCTGCCGCTCATCTTCGTTGCCATGCTGGGCATCGGGCTTGCAGAGAAGTTCGGCTTCTTCTCCGCGCTGATGCGCTGGCTGGCGCTGCTGACGCCGCGGCGGCTGCTGACGCCGGCGGTGGTGCTGCTGGGCGCGACATCGTCGGTGGCGTCCGACGCCGGCTACATCATCCTGCCGCCGCTGGCGGCCGCGCTTTACCTGGCGGTGGGCCGGCATCCCGTGGCCGGCATGGCGGCAGCGTTCTGTGGCGTGGCCGGCGGCTTTGGCGCCGGCTTCTTCCCCACCGGCGGCGACAGCGTGCTCACCGGGTTCGCGCAGGACGCCTCGCGCGTCATGGACCCGGGCTACACGGTTTCCATCCTGCACAACTATTACTTCAAGGTGGGCTCGGCGTTCACGGTGATGCTGGCCGGCTGGTTCGTCACCGATCGCATCGTCGAACCCCGCCTCAACCGGCACAATCCCGAAGACAAGGCCGCGGCGGGCGACGACACTGCCCGGACCATGGCGCTCGCCCCGCGCGAGCGTCGCGCGCTGATGGGCTCGCTGGCCAGCCTGCTGGCCGGCCTGGCCCTGGTGGCGACGTTGGTGCTGGTGCCCGGCATGCCCCTGCACGGCGACGGCAAGCCCAGCCTGCCCAGTGGGCGCGTGGCCACCACCACGGCGGTGCAACTGCTGCCGGCGGGTAGCGAAGTGGAAGAGGGCAGCACGGTTCTGGCCACGGAGCCCTTCACCGTGGTGGCCGACGGCGCGCCGCGGCTGCTCGAGTCCCCGGGCCCGCGCTGGTCGCACGTCATCGTGCCGCTGATCGCCCTGCTGTTCCTGCTGCCGGGCCTGGTTTTTGGCGCCATGAACGGGGTTCTTCGCAACCAGAACGACCTGGCCGACGCCCTCAACCACGGCATCCGCGGCATCGTCCCGGTGCTGGTGATGCTGTTCTTCCTCGCCCAGTTCGTCGCCTACATGGGCTACAGCGGCCTGGACCGGATGCTGGCCTACGCGGGCGGAAGCCTGCTGTTCCAGGCCGACCTGCCGATTCCGCTGCTGGTGGTGGCCTTCGTGATGGTGGTGGTGTTCGGCGACTTCGCGATGAGCGGCATGCTCAGCAAGTTCGGCGTGCTGGCGCCCATCTTCATCCCGATGTTCATGATCGTGGGCATGAGCCCCGAGCTGACGACGGCGGCGTACCGCATTGGTGATTCGGTCGTCAACATCGTCACCCCGCTCAATTCCTACCTGCTGATCATCCTGGTGGTTTTCCAGAAGTACCGGCCCAAGGCCGGCCTGGGCACGCTGATCGCGCTGATGGTGCCTTACTCGATCGTGCTGGGCGTGGCGTGGACGCTGATGCTGGTGCTGTGGATGGCGGTCGGCCTGCCGCTGGGGCCGGACGCTCCGCTTTACTACCTGCCCGGGACCTGAACCGGCGGTCCTGCCTGGGTTGACGGTGCGCACCGGCGCCCAGGCAGGGGGCGCGTCCGTTATCCTTGGCATCCGCGCCTGCCGGCCGCGACCCTTCCGGACGGATACACCCCCACATGCTCCTGATGATCGACAACTACGACAGCTTCACCTACAACCTCGTGCAGTATTTCGGCGAGCTGGGTGAAGACGTGAAGGTCGTGCGCAACGACGCGCTGACCGTCGCGCAGATCGCCGCCCTCAAGCCCGACCACATCGTCATCTCGCCGGGCCCCTGCACGCCCAACGAAGCCGGTGTGTCGCTCGAGGTGCTGGAGAAGCTGTCGGGCATGGTGCCCATCCTGGGCGTCTGCCTGGGCCACCAAAGCCTGGGCCAGGCCTTCGGCGGCGAAGTGGTGCGGGCGCGCACCATCATGCACGGCAAGACCTCGCCCATCCGCCACACGGGCGTGGGCGTGTTCGCCGGCTTGCCCGATCCGTTCGAGGCCACGCGCTACCATTCGCTGGTGGTGCGCAAGGAAACCTTGCCCGACTGCCTCGAGATCACGGCCTGGACCGAGAACGAAGACGGCTCGATGGACGAGATCATGGGGCTGCGCCACAAGACGCTGCCGGTGGAGGGCGTGCAGTTCCACCCCGAATCCATCCTCACGCAGCACGGCCACGCCATGCTGAAGAACTTCCTCCAGGGACACCGGGCCTGACGGCCCGACCACAACGCAGGGCCACGCAATGCCGATTACGCCCCAGGACGCGCTCCAGCGCATCATCGACCACCGCGAGATCTTCCACGACGAGATGGTGGACCTGATGCGCCAGGTGATGCGCGGCGAAGTCTCGCCCGTGCTCACCGCCGCCATCCTGTCCGGCCTGCGCGTGCGCAAGGAAACCGTTGGCGAAATCGCCGGCGCGGCGCAGGTGATGCGCGAATTCGCCGCCAAGGTCACCGTGCCCAATGCCCATCATTTCGTCGACATCGTGGGCACCGGCGGCGACGCCTCGCATACGTTCAACATCTCCACCGCCAGCATGTTCGTGGCGGCGGCGGCGGGCGCCAAGGTGGCCAAGCACGGCAACCGCAGCGTGTCGTCCAAGTCCGGCAGCGCCGACGTGCTGGAGGCGCTGGGCGCCGTGATCGAGCTGCAGCCCGACCAGGTGTCGGCCTGCATCGCCGAAACCGGCATGGGCTTCATGTTCGCGCCCGTGCACCACCCGGCCATGAAGAACGTGGCGGCGGTGCGCAAGGAGCTGGGCGTGCGCACCATGTTCAACATCCTGGGCCCGCTGACCAACCCGGCCGGCGCACCCAACATCCTGATGGGCGTGTTCCATCCCGACCTGGTGGGCATCCAGGTGCGCGTGCTGCGCCAGCTGGGCGCCAAGCGCGCCATGGTGGTCTGGGGCCGCGACGGCATGGACGAGATATCGCTGGGCGGCGCGACCATGGTCGGCGAACTGCGCGGCGAAGAGATCATCGAGTATGAGATCCACCCCGAGGACTTCGGCATTTCGATGGCTGCCAGCCGCAACCTGCGCGTGGCCAACTCCGAGGAGTCGATGGTGCTGCTGATGGAGGCCATCGACGGCAAGGACGGCCTGCCCAAGGAAATCGTCGCGCTCAACACCGGCGCCGCGCTTTACACGGCGGGGCAGGCGGTGTCGATCGCCGACGGCATCGACCAGGCCCGCGCCGTGATGGCGTCGGGCAAGGCCCGCGCCAAGCTCGACCAGTTCGTCGCCGCCACCCCGCGGCGGGCGGGCCAGTAGCCCGACAATGCCCCCCCCCCCGTCGCCCCCCAGCCAGCGCCGCCCTGGG
>NZ_JAIBFH010000375.1 GCF_019459675.1 Arenimonas sp. | reverse complement strand
GGTTTGGCGCGTGCGCAAAGTGCACGGCGCTGCTGCTTGAAAAAAGGTTCTTCGCCCAAGTGAATGGTTACGGTGCCGGCGCCACCGCGGAAGCGAGGGTCACTTCCTGCTCATGGCAGAGCCTTTTAAATCGCAGTAAGTGACCCTCGCTTCCACGGCGCCGCCGGTGCGGGGTGACTTTTTTCGTGACGGACGGCCCGCGGCTGCGCGCTTCGGCGCTTGCGCGTGTTGGATCAGGACCAAGGCTTGGCATCTTTCCTGCAGACCTGTCTTGGCTGACCCGGCCGGGGCCAGCATCTCCTGCGCGTCCATCGCGCGCGTACCTTCGGACGCGAGGTGTTTCGGCCTGGCCAGCGTGGAAGACGGCCAGACCGGGAGACCTATCCGCCCGGCGGCGGGTGTGGGATTCTGGCGCGCACACCGGGGCATCGGGCCAAGGCGAGAACCGCGGTCAGGCCTCGCCCTGAAAGCAACGGCAACAGCCACAGCGATTAGCGATCAGCCATCCGGCGGTAGTCAGCTGTCGGCTGTCAATTGTCGGTAATCAGTGGACGGTATCCGGTTGCCGAACCTGCAGCCATCAAGCTGCGGCGCACCGGGATCACGCATCAAGCCACGGCTGTGTCGTCGTGCCTGCCCCGAACCCACACCCGCCGCCGGGCGGATAGGTCTTCCGGTCTGGCCACCTTCCCAGCTCGCCCCGGACTTCCACTCCGCGTCCGAAGGGACGCGCGCGGGTGGCGAGCCCGCCGCAAGCACCGCAGCCGGGTCAGCCAAACCCGCGCCGCAAGAAAAATGCCCGGCCTTGGTCCGGATCCGACACGCGCAAGCGCCGGAGCGCGCGGCCGCGGGCCTTTCGTCCAGCCAACCAGAAGATCCGGACCGGCCGCGCCGCGGATGGCGGCAGCGTTGGTCAGTAGCCGGCGGCCTGCCCGTCCTTGCGGCTTTCGCTGGCGCCGGTGTACACGCCGCTGTCGTTGTCGCGGGCAATGGCCTGGTAGCCGCCGTAGGGGCCGTCGGCGAACTCCACCGTGTGGCCCTTGCGCATCAGCGCGCGGATGGTGTCGTAGCTGAACCCGGTTTCCAGGTTGAGCACGCCGCCGTCGGTCATGGCCACCATCTGGCCGGCGGGATCGGTGCTGCCGTCGTGCTGGATGCGCGGGGCGTCGCCGGCTTCCTGCAGGTTCAATCCCAAGTCCACCAGGTTCATCACGATCTGCGCGTGGCCCTGCGGCTGCATGGCGCCACCCATCAGGCCGAAACTGACCCAGGGCTTGCCGTCGCGGGTGATGAACGCCGGGATGATGGTGTGGAACGGCCGCTTGCCGGGTTCGAACGAGTTCGGATGGCCGGCCTTTAGCACGAACTGCTCGCCGCGGTCCTGGAAGATGAAGCCCAGGCCGGGCACGGCCATGCCGCTGCCCATGCCGCGGTAGTTGGACTGGATCAGCGACACCATCATGCCGTCCTTGTCGGCCACCGTGAGGTAGATGGTGTCGCCCTGGTTGAGCTGGCGTCCGGCGTCAACGGCGCGCGCGGCGCGGTCGGGGTTGATCAGCTTGCGGCGCTGCGCGGCGTATTCCTTCGAAATCAGCCAGGACACCGGCGCGGGATGGAAGGCCGGGTCGGCGTAGTAGCGCGCGCGGTCGGCGAAGGCCAGCTTCTTGGCTTCGGTGAACAGGTGCACGTGCTCGGCGCTGCCGAAGGCGATCTTGGAAAAGTCGTAGCCTTCCAGCAGGTTGAGGATCTGCAGGGCGGCAATGCCCTGGCCGCTGGGCGGCAGCTCCCAGACGTCCACGCCGCGGTAGTTCGTGCTCACCGGGTCCACCCATTCGCCCTGGTGCGCGGCTAGGTCGTCGTAGCTCAGAAAGCCGTCGTTGGCCTTGAAGTAGGCGTCGATGCGGCGCGCGATGTCACCCTTGTAGAACGCGTCGCGGCCGTCGCGGCCGATGGTTTCCAGGGTGTTGGCCAGGTTCGGGTTGCGCCACAGCTCGCCCTTGGCCGGCGCCCGGCCGTCGATGGTGAACTGCTCGGTGAAGCCCGGCCACTTCGACAGCACCGGCACGCTGCGGGCCCAGTAGTACGCAATCACTTCGTGCACCGGATGCCCCTTGCGGGCGTAGGCCACGGTGGGCGCCAGGTTCTGCGCCATGGTGCGCTTGCCGAAGCGCTCATGCAGCGCGAACCAGCCGTCCACCGTGCCCGGCACGGTCACCGGCAGCGGGCCATGGGGCGGGATGTCGGTGTAGCCCTTGTCCTTGAACCACGCCAGGCTCAGCGCCCGCGGCGAACGCCCGGAGCCGTTGTAGCCGTGCAGCTTGTTGGTCTTGGGGTCCCAGACGATGGCGAACAGGTCGCCACCGATGCCGTTGCCCGTAGGCTCCATCAGGCCCAGCGCCGCGTTGGCGGCGATGGCGGCGTCCACGGCGCTGCCGCCCTGGCGCATCGTCTCCAGCGCAATCTGGGTGGCCAGCGGGTGGGACGTGGCCGCCATGGCCTCGGGCGCGAACACCTCCGAGCGCGTGGCGAAGGCCTGCCCGGTGATGCGGTCCGCGCTGTGGGCGGGCGCCACCAGCAGGGTGGCCAGGAAGACAACTGCGGCAGGCATGACTTTCATCGGTAGGCTCCGGACAAGGACTGCGAGAAGATAGCGCACTCCCCCTGCCCCAAAGCGAAGGACTCCCGATGCGCCTGCTGGTACTGATGTTTGCCTGCCTGCTGGCCGTGCCCGGTTGGGCGCGCGAGCCCGAGGCTGCGCCCGCCGCCGCGCCCGACGCCGCCCGGCAGCTCGATGCGCTGCTGGCCCAGTGGCACGAGTCCGAGCTCAAGGCCAACCCGATTTTCGCCACCGCCCTGGGCGACCTGCGCTACAACGACCAGCTGCCTGACTTCACCACCGAGGCGTTCCGGGTGGAAACGCAAGCGCGGGAGCGCGACTTCCTGGCCCGCGTGCAGGCGCTGGATCGCGACGCGCTTTCCGGCCAGCATCGCCTGAGCCGCGACGTGTTCATCAGCGACCGCGAACTCTCGCTCGAATCCAACCGCTTCCCGGGCTGGATGCTGGCCGTGACCCAGTTCGGCAACCACGGCAGCTTCTTCGCCCAGCTGGGCTCGGGCCAGGGCATCCAGCCCTTCCGCGAGGTCAAGCACTACGACGATTTCCTGGCGCGCATCGCCCGCTTCCCCGTGATCAACGATGGCGTCATCGCCAACCTGCGCGCGGGCATGGCCGCCGGCGTCACCCAGCCACGGCCCGTGGTCGAGAAGATCATTCCGCAGTTCGGCGTGCACATCCTGGACACGCCCGAGCAGAGCGTGTTCTGGGGCCCGATCAAGACCATGCCCGCCGACTTCCCGCCCGCCGAGCGTGAACGCCTGACGGCCGCCTACCGCGCCGCCATCAGCGACGTGCTGGTGCCCGGCTACACGAAGATGCGCGACTTCCTGCGCGACGAGTACCTGCCCGCCGCACGCGACACCGTCGGCATGAGCGAACTGCCCGACGGCCGCGCCTGGTACGCGCTGATGGTGCGCACCAACACCACCACCGACCTGGGCGCGGATGCCATCCACCAGTACGGCCTGGACGAAGTGGCGCGCATCCTGGGCGAGATGAACGCCGTGCGCGAACAGGTCGGCTTCAAGGGCGACCTTCCGGCGTTCTTCGAATTCCTCAAGACCGACGAGCAGTTCTACTTCAAGACGCCCGAAGAGGCCGTGCAGGCCTATCGCGACGTGCAGGACAAGATCAACCCGCTGTTGCCCAAGCTGTTCGACGTGTTTCCCAAGGCCGATTACGAAGTGCGCGAAGTCGAGGCTTTCCGCGCCCAGACCGACGCCGGTGCGTCTTACCAGGCGCCCACGCCGGACGGCTCGCGCCCGGGCGTGTTCTACCTCAACACCTTCAACCTCAAGGCCCAGCCCAACTTCCTGGTCGAAACGCTGTCCATCCATGAAGCGTCGCCGGGGCACCACTTCCAGATCTCGATCCAGCAGGAAGTGGAGTCGCTGCCGGCCTTCCGCCGCTTCGGTGGCTACACCGCGTTCGCCGAGGGCTGGGCGCTTTACGCGGAGTCGCTGGGCAAGGAGCTGGGCCTCTTCACCGACCCCTACCAGTGGTACGGCCGCTTGAGCGACGAGCAGCTGCGCGCGATGCGCCTGGTGGTGGACACCGGCCTGCACCACCTGGGCTGGAGCCGCCAGAAGGCGATCGACTACATGATGGCCAATTCATCCATGGCCGAGTCGGACGTGGTGGCCGAGGTGGAGCGCTACATCGTGATTCCCGGCCAGGCGCTGTCGTACAAAGTGGGCCAGCGCGTGATCCGCGAACTGCGCACCGAAGCCGAGGCCGAACTGGGCGACAGGTTCGACGTGCGCGCCTTCCACCGCCAGGTGCTGACCGACGGCGCGCTGCCGATGGGCGTGCTGCAGGTCAAGATCCGCGAGTGGATCGCCCGCCAGAAGGAAGCCGCGCCCGCGGCCTGATCGGCGCATGGCTTTCGACGCCTTCGCCCTGATCCTGGCGATGCTGGCCCTGGGGCTGGTGTTCCAGCGGCTGCGCGTGTTTCCCGACAGCGCCGCCGAAGTGTTGAACAAGGTGGTGCTGTACGTCTGCCTGCCGGCGTCGGTGCTGATCTATGCGCCGCGGGGCGAGCTCGGCCGCGAGGTGCTGGCCGTGGGGGCTGTTCCCTGGCTGCTGCTGGCCGCGACGGTGGCGCTGGTGTCGCTGGCCACGCGCGTGATGAAGCTGCGCCCCGACGAACACGCGGTGCTGCTGCTGTGCGTGGCGCTGGGCAACACCAGCTTCCTGGGCTACCCGCTGGTGCGGGCGCTGCTGGGCGAAGACGCCTTGCCGTACGCGGTCATCTACGATCAGTTCGGCGCCTTCCTGATCCTGTCCACGTTCGGGCTTTACGTGCTGGCGCGCTACGGCGGCGACGCCAAGCCCACGGCCGGCCTGATCGCGCGCCGCATCGCCACGTTCCCGCCGTTCCTGGCCCTGGTGCTGGGCCTGACGCTGATGCCCGAAACGCCGCCGGCCTGGATTGCCGGCGGCCTGCAGCGGCTGGCCGACGCCCTGCTGCCGCTGGTGGTGCTGGCCATCGGCCTGAGCCTGCAGCTCAAGCTGCCGCGCGACGAGCTCAAGCCGCTGGCGACGGGCCTGGCCCTGAAGCTGGCCGTGATGCCGCTGATCGCGCTGGGCATCGCGCCGCTGCTGGGCCTGCAGGACGTGCAGCACGACGCGGTGGTTCTGGAATCGGCGATGCCGCCGATGATCACCGCCGCGGCCCTGGCCATTTCGCATCGCCTGGCTCCGGGCCTGGCGGCGGCCATGGTGGGTTATGGCATCCTGCTGTCGCTGATCACGCTGCCCGCCTGGGCCTGGCTGCTGAAGCACTGGAGTTGACCGCCATGGCACGTGAACACGAAGGACCCGGCGTGCGTTTGCCGCCACCCGTGATCTACCTGTCGGGACTGGTCGCAGGCTTTGCCTTGGACCGCTGGTGGGTGTCGCTTCCTATCGTGGATGCGTCGCGCGAAACCTGGATCCACCTGCACGCCTTCGCCTTCGGCCTGGTGGCGGTGTGGCTGCTGGCCAGTTCGCTGCGAAGCTTCCGCCGCCGCAGCAACGACCCCCGCCCCTGGCGCGAAGACACCGCCCTGGTGGAGGACAGCCTGTACCGCCACACCCGCAATCCGATGTACCTGGGTATGGCCTTGGCCTACGCCACGGTTGCGCTGATGTTCAACGCCCTGTGGCCGCTGCTGTTGCTGGTGCCGGTGCTGGTGGTGATCCGCTATTACGTGATCGCACGCGAGGAGCGCTACCTGGCGCAGCACTTCGGCCAGCCCTACCTGGACTACTGCACCCGCGTCCGCCGCTGGTTCTAGCAACGGGCTCAGTCGGCGGGGACGGTGCGGGTGCGGGCCCATTCGCGCAGGGCGTTGACCTGTTCGGCCATCAGCACGCTGAGCGGACGGGTGGCGCCGAGTTCGCCCAGCAGGCGGGTTTCGTCCAGCGGGGTTTCCGCGGCGTGGGCGGAGTACAGGCCGCTGACCACGGCCTGTTCGATCTCGGCGCCGGAAAAACCGTCGGCCGCCCCGGCCAACGCATCCAGTGAAAAGCCCTCCCAGTCCACTTCGCGCTTGGCCAGGTGCAGGCGGAAGATCTCGGCGCGGGCGGCGTGGTTGGGCAGGTCCACGAAGAAGATCTCGTCGAAGCGGCCCTTGCGCAGCAGTTCGGGCGGCAGGTCCTGCACGGCGTTGGCGGTGGCCACCAGGAACACGCGTGACTTGCGCTCGGCCATCCAGGTCAGGAAGTAGCCGAGCACGCGCCGCGAAACGCCGCCGTCCTCGCTGCTGCCCGATGCCGCCAGGCCCTTCTCCAGCTCATCGATCCACAGCACGCAGGGCGAGATCTGCTCGGCCGAGGCGAGCGCGTCGCGCAGGTTCTTCTCGGTTTCGCCGTGGAATTTGTTGTACAGCGTGCCGAAGTCCAGCCGTACCAGCGGCACGCCGAAGCCGCCGGCCACCGCCTTGGCCGCCAGCGACTTGCCGCAGCCCTGCACGCCCAGCAGCAGGATGCCCTTGGGCGGGTCCAGGCCGACCGGCAGCGCCTCGCTGCTGTAGGCGGCCCGGCGCTGGTTCACCCAGGCCTTCAGGCGCGTGAGGCCGGCCACGTCGGAGAAGCGCGCCGTGTCGTACTCGAAGTGCAGGTGGCCGCTTTTGTTGAGCAGTTCGAACTTGAGCTTGGCCAGCTCCGGCAGGTCGTTGGCGCTGATCACGCCGTCGCGGAAAATAAGGTGCCGCGCCAGGCGCCGCGCCTCCATCAGCGACACGCCGCGCAGGTTGCGCACGATCATCTTCAGCGCGTCCTGGTCGACTTCCACGCGCTTGCCGCCGTGCTCGCGCACGTACAGCGCGGCCTCGTCCTGCACCAGCTTCAGCAGCGCCTTTTCATCGGGAAGGCGCAGCGAGAAGCGCACCGCCAGATGTTCCAGGTCGGGCGGCAATTCGATCTTGGCGCCCACCAGCACCAGCGTGTGCTCCTTGCAGTCGCGGCGGTCTATCAGCTCGCGCACCATGCGCTGGGTGGTGGCGTAGCCCAGGTAGGGATGGAAATCGAGCAGCAGGTGGATACCGCGCTGGTCCATGCCGCGGATGGTGCGCAGCGTGGCGGTGGCGTCGGGCGGCGACAGCGGGGCGTCTTCGCCGTGCAGGTCCACGCGGCGCAGGCCCTCGGTGATCGACCAGCGGAACAGCGGCCGCCACACCTGCATCAGCACGTGCATGAACAGGTCCACCACCCGGCCTTCGTCAGGCGTCTCGATGACGACCAGCGCCGTGTTGGCGCGGATCAACGACGTCAGGTCCTGCAGCTCGCTCATCCTCGGCCCTTGCGTGGCAAGGCCGTGATGATACCGGACGCCGTCCTCAGAACAGGTCTACCGGCGGGCCTGGGCGCCGCCATTTCACCAGCGCCGCGGCCACCAGGCACGGCAGCGCGAGGGTGTCGGCCAGCACGATACGGCCCACGGCGTCGCCGTAGCCCCCCACGCCCAGGGCCAGCGCCAGGAAGGACAGCACGCTGCCCAGCCCCATCACGATCGCCACGCCCTGCAGCGACGGCCGGAACGCCGCCACCAGCAGTAGCCCGCCCAGCAGGCCGAACAGCACGGCGCGGTGCCGCATCAGGATCTGCAGGTCGGGGTTGCTGAAGTCCATGCCGTAAAGACGCGCCAGCGCTTCGGCTCCCAGCACGCCCGACAGCGGCAGCAGGTGGATCACCGCCGGCACCAGCAGCAGCAAGGCCATGCCCCATCCGCGGCGCGGCGCCGTCATGCGCAGGCCGGTGCCAGCAGGTGGCGGGCGATGGCTACGCCCGCTTCGCGGCCGTCGTGCACCGCCGTGACCACCAGGTCGGCGCCGCGCACGTTGTCGCCGCCGGCGAACACCTTGGCGTGGCCAGTGCGGCCGGGCAGGCCGTTGGTGACCACGCGGCCGTGGGGGGTGGGCGGCACGCCGCAGTAGGGCCCCCCCGCGGCGGGGGGGGTGGGGCGTATGCCGAAGGCCCGTATCCCCCGGGCGGCTTCGTGGCGGGTTGCGCGGCGGGGCCGGTGCGCGGGGGCGCCGCCGCGACCGGCGGCGGCGCGGGTTTCAACCAGCCGCACGCCGATGGCCTGCAGGCTGCCGTCCACCCGCAGGCCGCTTTCGATGGACAGCGGCTGGCGGTTGAATACGAAGCGCACGCCTTCGTCGCGGGCGTTCTTCACTTCGCGGCGCGACCCGGGCATGTCGGTTTCGCCGCGGCGGTAGGCGCAGGTGACTTCGGCCGCGCCCAGGCGCAGCGACGAGCGCACGCAGTCCATGGCGGTGTCGCCGCCGCCCAGCACCAGCACGCGCTTTCCGGCCAGGTCGAAGGGCGGATCGTCGCGGTGTGGCTTGCCCAGCAGCCGGCGCGCATTGGCCACCAGGAAGGGCAACGCCGGCAGCACCCCGGGCAGGTCCTGGCCGGGCAGCTTGCCGTCCACCGCCGTGTAGGCGCCGGTGCCCAGGAACACCGCGTCGTAGTCGCGCATCAATGCATGGCCCATCGCCGCGTCCACCTCCACGCCCAGGTGGAAACGCACGCCCATGGCTTCCAGCACGCCGCGGCGGGTTTCAATCACGTGCTTCTCGAGCTTGAAGGCCGGGATGCCGAAGCTCAGCAGCCCGCCGATTTCCTCGTAGCGGTCGAACACGTGCGCCTCGATGCCTGCGCGCGCCAGGCGGTCGGCGCAGGCCAGGCCCGCGGGCCCGGCGCCGATGATGGCCACGCGCTTGCCGGTGGCCACCACGTGCGACAGGTCCGGGCGCCAGCCCTGCCGGAAGGCTTCGTCCACGATGTATTTCTCGACGGAACCAATCGTGACCGCCTCGAAGCCGGTGTTGAGCGTGCAGTCGCCTTCGCACAATCGGTCCTGCGGGCAGACGCGGCCGCAGATCTCGGGCAGCGGGTTGGTTTCATGCGCGAGTTCGGCGGCCTCGAACAGGCGGCCTTCCTTCACCAGCGCCAGCCAGTTCGGGATGTAGTTGTGCACCGGGCACTTCCACTCGCAGTAGGGGTTGCCGCAGTCCAGGCAGCGTCCGCTCTGGTCGGCGGCCTCGGGCGCGGAAAAGCCGCCGTAGATTTCCTGCCAGCCCATCACGCGCAGCGGCGCCGGCAGTTCGCGCGGCATGCGCCGCGGCATCTCCAGGAACTGGAAGGGGTTGGCCTTCATGCGGCGCGCCTGAGTTCTTCGGCCAGCGACTCCAGGCTGGCGGCCTTGGGCTTGACCAGCCAGAAGCGTCCGGCGACGTCGCGGAATTCCTCCAGCAGCTGGGCGCCCCAGGCGCTGCCCGTCAGGTCCACGTGCGTGCGCAGCAGCGTGCGCAGGTGGTGGCGATGGTGCTCCATGCCCTCGGGGGTGATGCGCAGTACGTCGATGAGTTCGTGGTTGTAGCGGTCGACGAAGTCGCGGTCCATGTCGAGCACGTAGGCCAGCCCGCCGGTGAGGCCGGCGCCGAAGTTCAGGCCGGTGCGGCCCAGTACCGCCACCACGCCGCCGGTCATGTATTCGCAGCCGTGGTCGCCCACGCCTTCCACCACCGCCAGCGCGCCGGAATTGCGCACGCCGAAGCGTTCACCGGCGCGGCCTGCCGCATAAAGCTCGCCGCCGGTGGCGCCATACAGGCAGGTGTTGCCCATGATCGGCGTGTCGCGCGCCACGAAGCGCGACGCCGCGGGCGGCTGCAGCACGATGCGGCCGCCGGCCATGCCCTTGCCCACGTAGTCGTTGGCGTCGCCTTCCAGGTGCAGCTGCAGGCCGCCGGCATTCCATGCGCCGAGACTCTGGCCGGCGTGGCCGCGCAGGTGCGCCGTGATGGGCGACTCGGCCATGCCGGCGTTGCCGTGCGCGCGGGCGATCGCGCCCGACAGCCGCGCGCCGATGCTGCGGTCGTCGTTGCGCACGTCGTAGTGGAATTCACCGCCGCGCGAATGGGTGATGGCGTCGCCCATGTCGGCCAGCATGCGCGAGGCCAGCGCGCCCACGTCGCGCGGGGCATTGCGGGCCTGCGTGCAGAAGCGGGCGCCGCCGCTGCTGGCGTCGGCCGCGGCCAGGATCGGCGACAGGTCGAGTTTGCGCTGGCGCGGCGTGTCGCCCGCGGCCTGCACCAGCAGGTCGGTGCGCCCGATCAGGTCTTCCAGGCGCGCCACGCCCAGCACCGCCAGCCAGCGGCGCACATCTTCGGCCACGAAGCGGAAGAAGTTCATCGCCATTTCCGGCAGGCCGGTGAAATGGTTGGCGCGCAGGCGCGGATCCTGCGTGGCCACGCCGGTGGCGCAGTTGTTGAGGTGGCAGATGCGCAGGTACTTGCAGCCCAGCGCCACCATCGGCGCGGTGCCGAAGCCGAAGCTCTCGGCGCCCAGGATCGCGGCCTTCACCACGTCCAGCCCGGTCTTGAGG
>NZ_JAIBFH010000363.1 GCF_019459675.1 Arenimonas sp. | reverse complement strand
CCCCGGCGGGGTCGCACCCCGGGGGGGCCCCCCCCCGCGCCCCCCCGCGCGGCGGGGGGGGGGTTGGGGCCGGCGCATCCCGGCGCGGGTAATTAAAACGCCCGGGCCGTGACCGGTCCGGGCGTAGGAAAGTCGGATGCTGCTCAGGCTGGTTTCACGTTTCGCGGAGGGATGGCTGCCCTGATCCACCGTGTTGGGTTCCCGGGTGGAGTTGCATTTCGTGGACCGCTTTGTAGGTTCGTTCGTGATCACTCGCATCCGCAGTAGACATCTGCTGGGCGAAAGCTAATCACGGGAAATCTTGATGTCAACAACTTTGCAGAAATAATTTCAAGCGGCAGTCGGCGTCGGCGGCCGTGAGAGTGCCTGCTTGGGCAGCGTAGGAAATGCACGCGGCGCGCACCGCGATTTTCCGGCGCGCGCAAAAGTGCTTTAAAAAAGCCGCGCGCCAGTTTCGCGAAGCGGTGCTCGGGCTTTTTCGCCGGGCGCGCCGACCCCTTCCCAGGCTGGCGACGGATAGCTTGGAAGGTCTGAAAAAAACTTTTTGCCGCGCTGCGGCGAACGGCACTTTTTCCATCCGGAATCGCAAAAATGCGCGAACCTTTGGCGCACCGCAGGCGCCCCGCGCGGATGGGCCGGCCGAAAAAAGCACCGGCCGCACAAGGCGGCCGGCACGGGTGTGGCGATGGCGGGGACGACGGCTCAGTGGCCTTCGTCCTCCAGCAGCTGCGCGTAGTCGTCGGGCGAAAGCAGCTCTTTGAGCTGGTCGGGCTCGCTGGCTTCGACCACGAAGATCCAGCCTTCGCCGTAGGCGTCCTCGTTGATGGTCTCGGGCTTGTCCGACAGCGCCGAGTTGACCTCGACCACCTTGCCCGAGATGGGCGAATAGACGTCGGACGCCGCCTTGACCGACTCGACCACGGCGGCGGCGTTGCCCTGCTCGACGGTGTCGCCGACGTTGGGCAGCTCCACGTAAACCAGGTCGCCCAGCAGGCCCTGGGCGTGCTCGGAAATACCCACGGTGATTCGGCCGCTGTCTTCGACGCGGGCCCATTCGTGGGACTTGAGGAACTTCAGGTCGCCGGGAATCTCACTCATGACAGGCCTCGGTGTTTGTGCGGGCGGGGGGTGTGGATAGTCTAACGGGGTGGGCGCGCCCCCGCCATAAGCGCGGCGCGGGCGGGGGAGCCCAGCCCCCCCGGCGGGGGGGCGCCCGCCCGGGCGCCACGGGTCATTACCCACCCCCCCCGCCCGCGCGTTCCCCCGGAGTAGACCGACCCC
>NZ_JAIBFH010000355.1 GCF_019459675.1 Arenimonas sp. | reverse complement strand
CCCCTGTGGTCCCCGGCCCCCGACTCCCGCGCGCTCCAACCGCCGGCGCGTGCGGGGTCGGCGTCCCCCCCCGCCCCCAGATTGAGGCTCCCGGCGAGGGGGGGGTGGCCTATGCACCCCGCGACTCCACCTTCGCGTCCTTCGGCAACTTCCGTCCGCAGTCCGGTTCGTCGGCCCAGTCCCTGGCCACGATCGACCTGCGCGGCGTCGGCTCGGGCCGCACCCTGGTGTTGATCGACGGCCGTCGCGCCCCGACCAACCCGATGGCTGCCTCGTCCGGCTCCGACCTCAACGCCATCCCGCTTGCGGCCGTTGAGCGCATCGAGATCCTGTCCGACGGCGCGTCCGCCGTGTACGGTTCCGACGCGATCGGTGGCGTGGTCAACATCATCCTGCGCAAGGACTTCAACGGCGCCGAGCTTCGCTACGGCATCGGTGCTACCGAAGTCGCCGGCGGCGACCTGGAAGACATGTCCGTCGTGTTCGGCTCCTCGAGCGACCGCACCCGCATCGTCGGTGGCGCGTCCTCCTCGAAGCGCGGCATGGTGTTCACCCGTGACCAGATCGGTGGCGGCTCGCGCGGCGTCAGCACCTTCGGCAACAACTACTACAACTACGAGCGTCCGAACGGCATCAACCCGGTCACGGGTCTGCCTCGCCCGCTGGGCGGCGCGTCCCCGGTTCCGGGCTTCGCCTGCAACTCCAACGGCTTCTACCGCCTCGGTAACGGCCTGTGCTCGTTCGACTTCAACTCGGTCGCGGCCAACGAAGCCAAGGTCGGCAACAAGTCGGTCTTCGTGCGCGCTGACCACCAGATCAACGATGACTGGAGCGTCTACGCTTCCGCCAACACCACCAAGGTCGAGACCTTCGGCCGTTATGCGCCGGTCCCGGGCATTGTTCTGGTTGAAGACGGTACCCCGAACGACATCAACCTGGGCGTCCAGTGCCAGGCCGCTGGCAGCGCGGTCAACACCTGCATCACCTCCGGCCCGGGTGCCAACACCGACGGCCGTGGCACGTACTTCTACCATCGCTTCGCGGCGGCCGGTAACCGTGACAACTTCACGGACGCCACCAACAGCGACTTCCTGGTCGGTTTCCAGGGCCAGCTGACCGACACGATCGGCGTCGATTTCGGCCTGCGCCGCACCGACTATAAGTACATCGAACTGGGCCGTGGCTACATCGTCGGCAGCCTGGCGGCGCTGGCGGCCAATGCCGGCGACTACATGTTCAACAACCCGTTCGGCGCGTCGGAAACGACCCTCAACGGCTTCAAGGCCACCATCAACCGTGAATCGCGCTGGCAGACCAACGAAGTCTACGGCCTGATGAACTTCGACGTGTTCGAGATGGGCGGTGGTACTTCGAACGCCGTCGTCGGCGCCGAATACCGCGAAGACGTGTACTCCGACCAGTACGACTCCCTGTCGGAAGCTGGCGTGGTGCTCGGCTCGGCCGGCAACTCGGCCGCTGGTTCGCGTGACGCCAAGGCTGCTTACTTCGAATGGCTGCTGCCGTTCACCAGCAGCTTCGACATCACCCTGGCCGGCCGTTGGGACAGCTACAGCGACTACGGCGACGACTTCTCCCCGAAGATCGCCATGCGCTGGCAGCCGCTGGAGAACCTGACCTTCCGTGGTTCCTACGGCGAAGGCTTCGCTGCTCCGGGCCTCGACATCCTGACCCAGAAGCCGTCGTTCTCGGCCTCGCCGGTCAACGATCCTGAGTCCTGCGCCGCGCTCGGCGAGCCGACCACCTGCCAGCTGCAGGTCGACACCTTCTTCCTGGCCAACCCGGACCTCTCGTCCGAGACCTCGGAGCAGTTCAGCGTCGGCGTCGTGTATGACCCGTTCGAGTGGCTGGACGTGTCCCTGGACTACTACGACATCACGGTCAACAACACGATCTCGCAGATCTCCGCCCAGGACATCATCAACTCCGACCTGGATCCGGCCACCTTTGGTCCGATTCCCCCGGGCCTGAGCATCACCCGTAACGCCAGCGGCCGCATCACCGAAATCATCGCTGGCTTCGCGAACCAGGGCACCCTGTCGACCAACGGTCTCGACCTCAAGATCAACACCAACTTCGAACTGGGTACGTACGGCGAGCTCAACAGCCAGCTGGCCGTTTCCTACATTCGTAGCTACGAGATCGACGACGGTATCGGCAACGTCACCGAGTTCACGGGTCTGCGTGGTACTCCGGACCTGCGTGCCGGCCTGGCCAACAACTGGACCTACGGTGACTTCACGGTGGGTTGGAACGTCAACTACATCGACAGCCAGTTCAACGGCACCGGCCCGACCGTGGGTGGCTACGCCACCAACGACGTGCAGCTGTCCTGGAAGGCGCCGTGGAACGGCACCATCGCCATGGGTGCCACCAACGTCGGCAACCGTTACCCGGAGCTGGTCGCGTTTGACGGCCGTCCGTGGAACTTCAACCTGTACGACGCCTACGGCCGCACCACGTACCTGCGTTACACCCAGACCTTCTGATAAGTCTGGCGTGAAAGTGTGATTCGAAGGGCCCCGGAAACGGGGCCCTTCTTTTTTGGCGCAGCCGCCGGGACAATGCCGGCATGAATTCCACCCAAGCCAATGAACGACGCGCGGCCTGGTCGGCCTACTGGGCCGCCGGCGGCCTGCATTCATGCATCGGCAGTTTCCCTGGAAACTATGCCGGGGCCATCGGCGCCCACTGGCAGGCGGTCTTCGCCGGCCTGCGCCCCGGGCAGCGGGTGCTCGACCTGGCGACCGGCAACGGCGCCCTGCCGCTTCTGCTGTACAGCCAGTTTGCGGAGGCTGACGGCCCGCAGGTCGACGCGGTGGACCTGGCCGAGGTAGCGCCCGCCTGGTACTCGTCCAGCCACAGTTCCCGCGTCCGGTTCCACTCCGGCGTGGCCATGGAACAGTTGCCCTTCGCCGACGCCAGTTTCGACCTGGTGGTCAGCCAGTTTGGTTTCGAATACGCCCAGCGTGATGCCGCGCTGCGTGAAGCCCTGCGCGTGGCTGGCCCATCGGGGCGGCTCGCCTTCGTCATGCACCATGCCGGCTCGGTGCTGGTGCAGGTGGGGCGTGCCGAGGTCGCCAACCAGGCCCTGCTGATGGCCCCCGCGGGCCTGCTGCCAGCCGCGGCCGCGGTCATCCCCTGGTTTGCCCAGGCCCGCGCCGGCGTCAGCCTCGCCGGGAACGCCCAGGCCCTTGCCTGCCGTGAGGCCTACAACGCCGCCATGAGTGAACTGGCCACGCACATCCAGGCCAGCCGCGTCCCCGACCTGCTGGTGGAGGCGCGCGACCGGATCCACGGCTTGCTGGCCGGTGTCGGTGCCGATGCTGCGCCGTCGCTGCGCCTCCTGGCCAGCTACCGTGAGCAGTGGCAGGCGGCTGGCCTGCGCACCAGCGAGATGATCGGCCACGCCCTGGACGACCGCCAGGTGCAGGAACTGCTGACTGGCCTGCGCGAGGCGCGGCCCGGCGCCCGTGTCGGCTGCGAACCGCTGAGCCAGGGCGAGGGCGTGCTGGGCTGGGCCCTGCACCTGGACCCGGCGTCGGCCTAGTCCGCGCGCGGACGGGGCTCGAGCACGTCCATCAGCGGCGCCATGGCAAAGGCATAGTTCTTCCAGCGGCCCACTGAGCGGGTATGCACGGGCTGGCGCACCTGCCAGCGGCTGGGCGTCTGCACGCCGCGCTCGCTCTGGTGGAAGCGCAGGCAGTCGGGATCCCAGGGCAGGCCGGTGAACTCGAGCAGGCGGCGGGCCTGCGGCTCAATGTCGGACACCAACTGTTCGTAGTCGAGCTCCAGGATCGGCAGCGGCAGGACCTTTTGCCAGTGCCGCATCAGCTGGTTCTGCAGGTTGATGCTGTGGCCGATGCCCTCCAGGCGGGTCGCGAATCGTTCACTGAGCGAGAAGTTCTCGCCGTAGATCGATACGGCGATGTCACGCGGGTCGCGCCGGCACCAGACCACGCGCGCGCGCGGGAACATCAGCGCCACCAGGCCCAGCAAATGGAAGTTCATCGGCGCCTTGTCCACCAGCCGCAGCGCCCCGGCCGGCGCATGGCGCGTGCTGGCGGTCAGGTAGCGCTGGATCGCCTGTTCCAGCGCGCCGGGATGGAGGTCCCGGATCACGTTCGGCCACTGCTGGGGCGAACCGTCGCGCGCGGGCAGGTTGTGGGCGATCAGCGACATGTCCGGCAGCTCGCCGCAGCCGTGGGCCTGGGCATGCGAGCCGATGATCTGTTCGGTCAAGGTGGTGCCGCTGCGCGGCATGCCCACCACGAACACCGGCCGTTCGTCGGGGCTGCCGCCGCTGGCCTGCTCGAACAGCGGACGGTCGAACACGGCCATGGTCTGCGCCACCCGCTGCTGCTGCGCGGGCAGGTCGAACTCCCCGATCATGCGCCGGCGCGCCGCGTTGGCGTCGTCCCAGCTGGCCATGGCGGCGGCGTACTCGCCGCGCCCATCCAGCACCTTGCCCAGCTCGTAGCCAATCAGGGCGCGGTCGGGATCGGGCAGGTCGGCGCGCGCTTGCAGGGCCTTGGCTTGCGCCACGCGCGGCTCGGGCGCCTTGCCCCGCAGCAGGCCGAGCACGCCGCTCAGCGGGAACGCCCAGTCCGGGCGCAGCGCCAGCGCGCGTTCGTAGGCGCTGGCCGCTGCGTCGCGGTCGCCGATGTCTTCCTCGCACTGCGCCAGCGCCATCCACAGGTCGGCTGACCCGGGACGCTGCTCCAGCGCGTCCACGTACAGCTGGCGCGCCTGGAGGTTATGCCCGAGGCGGCCCAGCGTTTCACCCAGCTTGAGCAGGGTTTCGTCGTGTCCCGGGCGCAGCCGCAGCAGTTCCTGCCAGAGCGGCAGCGCGTCGTCCGGGAAACCCGCGCGGAATTCCACTTGGGCCAGGGACTCCAGCTGACGCGGCTGGCCGGGTGCCAGCGCCATTGCCCGGCGCAGCGGCAGCAGCGCCTCTTCGTCGCGGTTCAGCCGCGCCAGCGTGATGCCGAGGAAGTACCAGCCGTCGGCAAACGCCGGCTGCAGGTCGATGGTGCGCCGGAAATAGTCCAGCGCCGGCAGCGGCTGGCCCTGGTGCGCGAGCAGGCAGCCCAGTTCGCACTGCAGGCTGGCCGATTCCGGCGCGAGCGCCGCTGCCTGATGCATGTGCTCGAGCGCCAGCGGATGGCGGCCCGTGCGCAGCGCCAGCGTGGCCATGGCCTTGTGCGCGGCAGCCACGGCGGGCGCCTCGGCCAGCAGCTGGCGCAGTCCACGTTCGGCGTCTGCCAGGGCGCCGCGCTGCATCAGCGCGGCCAGGTGGTCCAGGCGGGTGGCCAGGGCGGCAGGGTGGGGAGGAGCGTCGGTCATTCGGCGTCCGGCGACGGAATACCGCGCCATTGTAAACCGCGCTGCCAGCGGCGGGTGCCGGGCTAGAATGCGGTCAACCACACCGCTTTTTCCGCCATGATCAGCAACGAACTAGACATCGCGCCGTATCGGTCGGCCCTGGCCCGGCAGGGACGCGTGCAGGTGCAGGGATTCCTGCAGCCCGACGCCGCGCTGCGGCTGGCCGACTGCCTTCGCCGCGAAGTGCCCTGGAGTACCGCCGAGCGCGGCCAGCCCGACAGCCCGCCGTGGACCGGCGAAACGCTGCAGCACAGAATGCCGGCCGCCTACCGCACCGCCGCCGCCGGCTTCCACTACGTGTACGACCGTTACCTGATGGTGGAAGCGATGAAGGCCGGCCGCGATCCACACCTGGTGCTGCATGCGGTGCTGGAATTCTTCAACAGCGCGCCCTTCCTGGATTTCATCCGCGACTTCACCGGCGACACCCAGCTGAACATGGTGGGCGCGCAGGCCACGCGCTACCTTCCCGGGCAATTCCTGCGCGTGCACGACGACCGGCACGAGGAAGAGGGCAGGCGCTATGCCTACGTGCTCAACCTGTCGCGCCATTGGGAGGCCGACTGGGGTGGCCTGCTGCACTTCGTGAACGAAGACGGCAGCCCCCGCGATGCCTTCCTGCCGCTGTGGAATTCGCTGAGCCTTTTCAAGGTGCCAGCCAAGCACCACGTGGGGCTGGTGGCGCCCTGGGCCCGGGAACCGCGCCTGGCCATCACGGGCTGGTGGCACGCCAAGGGCTAGGTCGGGCTACAGCTCGCCCAGCGGGGCGTCGCGGCCGTAGTAGGCCATGATGCCTTCCAGCGCGCCCTGCACCAGCCGGCGTTCGTCCGCGCTCAGCAGGGGGTGCCAGATGTCGAAGATCAGCACCACGCGCAGCTGGTCGCTGTCGTTCCAGGCGGCGTGCTCCACGGTGTCGTCGAAGATCAGCAGCTCGCCGGGCGTCCACGGCCGCACATGGTTGCCCACGCGCAGCCCGCAGTTGGGCGGAATGATCAGCGGCAGGTGGACGGTGAGCCGGCAGTTGGTGGCGCCGTTGTGCGCCGGTATGCGCGTGTGTGGCTTGAGCGCCGAGAAGAAGGCGGCCGGTGCGCGGTGCTGAACCGCCACCTGCGGCACGGCGTCGAGCATGGCCATGGTTTCCGGGCAGCGCGCGATATGCGATTCCACGCGCTTGCCGTGGCGCCAGAGGAAATACGCGCTCCAATCGGGATTGAAGTCCAGCGGTTGGAACTGGCCGACCGGTTCACCCGGGCGGGTTTGCACGTAGGGGATGAAGCCCTCGGCATCCTGCTGCAGCACGTCCTGCAGTTCGGCCCGCACTTTGTCGGTGCAGGCCTCCGCGGCCGGCGCCCAGGCGAAGTCCGCACGGTCGAAGAATGCAATGGACGGCAGGCCCACCACGTTGAACATGCCCGGCTGTGACAGCTGCAGGGGCCGGCGGCCCAGCGAAACGTCCAGCGACTCTTCGAAGCGCTCCAGCGTCCGGCCCGGACGCGAGCCGCGCAGTTCGGCCAGGTGCCGGTCGAGGAACTCACCCAGCTGGGCCTGGTTCTCGGTGACCATGCGCTGCGCGCGCGCCACCAGCGGCTGCAGCTCGGGGGTCATGGCGGCCTGGGCCGGCATCACCTGCAGCGCGCTGGCAAAGGCCAGCGCCTGGTCCTTTTCGCGCCCCAGCTGGCCGTAGATGGCGGCCTTCTCGAAGTGCACACCGTAGGCGGAGGGCTCGAGCTTGAGCGCGCGATCGAGCTCCTGCAGCGCCGCCGCGTCGTCCCGGGTGGCGCGGTACACGCGCGCCAGCTGGGCGTGGGCCATGGCCATCGGCGGGCTGCCGCGCACGGCCCGCTGCAGCAGGCTGGCCGCCTGGGCGGTGTCGCCGCCCGCCAGGGCCAGGGTGCCCAGGAACGTCAGCGCGCCCGCGTGTTCGGGTGCGAGCGCCAGCACCTGGTCCCACAGCCGCGCGCTGGCCTGGGTCTGGCCTCGGCGCGCGAGTCCCTCGGCTTCGACGGCCAGGGCGGCAATGCGTGGGTCGGTGGCGGCAGCGTTGGTATTCATGGGGGCCTGGTGGCGTTGGTTGTGCGCTGCGGTGGAAGTAACGGTGCCCTGGCTCAGCAGCAGCCGTGGTCGCCGAAGTGTGCCTTGCCTTCGTGCACGCCCACGCCGCGGGTTTCGCCGCGCTGGCTGGCCTCGTAGTGGTCGGCGATCACGCGCGCCACGGCGGCAGTGACGCGCTTGCCGGTGGGGATGTGCAGGAATTCATTCGGGCCATGCGCGTTGGAGTGCGGGCCCAGCACGCCGGTGATCATGAACTGCGCGCCCGGGAACTTGTCGCCCAGCATGCCCATGAACGGAATGGTTCCGCCTTCGCCCATGTACATCGCCGGCGCGCCGAAGAACTCCTGGCTGGCGGTGTCGATGGCGCGCTCGAGCCAGGGCGCAAGCGCCGGGGCATTCCAGCCGGTGGAGGCTTTCTCCAGCTCCACTTCGACCCGGCAGCCGTTGGGCGGGTTGGCTTCGAGCACGCGCTTGAGGATCTCGCCGGCGCGCTTGGGCTCCAGCGTGGGCGGCAGCCGCAGGCTCAGCTTCACGGCGGTGTGCGGACGCAGCACGTTGCCGGCGTTCTGCAGCGTGGGCATGCCGTCCGCGCCGGTGATCGACAGCGCCGGGCGCCAGGTGCGGTTGAGCACCAGCTCGGTGAGGTCGGGGTTCATCGGCGCCATGCCGTCCAGGAACGGGAACTTGTCCCAGATTTCGCTGCCCAGCACCTGTGCGGCGCGGTTGGCCTGGGTGATGCGCTGCTCGGGGATGTCCACGTACAGCTCGTCCACGAGGATCTTGCCGGTGGCTTCGTCCTCCAGGCGCGACAGCAGCTGGCGCAGCAGGCGGAAGCTGGACGGCACCACGCCCGAGGCATCGCCGGAGTGGACGCCTTCGCTGAGCACGCTGACCTTGAGGTTGCCGCCCGCCAGGCCGCGCAGCGAAGTGGTGCACCAGAGCTGGTCGTAGTTGGCGCAGCCCGAATCCAGGCACACCACCAGCGACGGCTTGCCGATGCGTTGCGCCAGGTGGTCGACGTAGAAGGGCAGGTCGTAGCTGCCCGACTCTTCGCAGGCTTCGATCAGGATTACGCAGCGGGCGTGCGGCTTGCCCTGTTCCTTGAGCGCGCGGATGGCGGTGAGCGAGCCATACAGCGCGTAGCCGTCGTCGGCGCCGCCGCGGCCGTAGAGTTTGTCGCCCTTGATCACCGGCTTCCAGGGGCCGAGGTCGTCGGCCCAGCCGGTCATCTCGGGCTGCTTGTCCAGGTGGCCATAGAGCAATACGCAGTCGTCGCCCTCGCCCGGCACTTCGATGTAGATCAACGGAGTGCGGCCTTCGAGCTCCAGCACTTCGACCTGCATGCCCGCGATGGGCTGGGCCTTGGCCCAACCTGCCAGCAGCTTCACCGCGTCGTCCATGTACCCGTGTTCTTTCCACTGCGCGTCGAACATGGGCGACTTGTTCGGGATGCGGATGTACTCGACCAGCTGCGGGACGATGTCGCCATCCCAGGCGTCGGCAATGAAGCGGTCGGTCTTGGCGGTGTCCATGGCGATCCTCGTTGCGGTGTTTTCCCGATTTTACTCCCTTGGGGCCTGCGCCGCCGGCCGGGTAGGAAAGCGCGGACAGCGGCGGCACGACGGTTCCGATCCCCAGGGAGGTGAATGGCGATGGGCGCCCCTCGGCCGTGCGTCGAGACTGGCCTTGCCCCGGGGCGAGCATCGCCACCGGGCCCATCCCCTGGACCCAACGAGGTATCACCATGAACAAGATAGCCCTCACGCTGCGCTCGATCCTGCTGTCGGCCGCGCTGGCCGGCAGTGCCCTGGCCGCCGAGACGGTCGACATCAACGCCGCGGACGCCGCCACGCTCGACCGGATACTCAACGGCGTGGGCCCCAGCAAGGCCGAGGCCATCGTCGCGCACCGCAAACAGCACGGGGCGTTCAAGAGCGCCGACGAGCTGGCCGAGGTGAAGGGCATCGGCCTGTCCACCATCGAGCTCAACCGCGATCGCATCAAGATTGGTGCGGGCGCCCCTGCCCCGGCGCCCGCCCCGGCGGCCCAGCCCAAGCCCCAGGCCCCCGCCCCGGCAAGCCACTGAACGAGCCCC
>NZ_JAIBFH010000336.1 GCF_019459675.1 Arenimonas sp. | reverse complement strand
TGTTTGTTGATGCCCCGGCCGCCTTCGGTGTCGGGGGGGGTGGTGAGCTGCCTGGGGCGCAGGTCCGGTTGCACGATGTTGGGGGGGGCGGCTTTTTCCGGCGGCGCGGCGCGGGCCGGCGCACGGCCCTGCAGGCGGTCCTTGGCGTAGGCCACGGCATTCTGGTGCGCGGCTTCGGCCAGGCCCAGCGACTGCATGCCCACGCCCAGGCGCGCCGAGTTCATCATTACGAACATCGCCGCCAGGCCCTTGTTGGGCTCGCCGATCAGCCAGCCGCGGGCGGCGTCCATGTTGATCACGCAGGTGGCGTTGCCGTGGATGCCCATCTTGTGTTCGATCGAGCCCGCCTGGATGCTGTTGCGCGCGCCGACGTTGCCGTCCGCGTCCGGAACGAACTTGGGCACCAGGAACAGCGAGATTCCCTTCGTGCCGGCGGGCGCGTCGGGCAGGCGGGCCAGCACCAGGTGCAGGATGTTCTCGGCCAGGTCGTGTTCGCCGGCGCTGATGAAGATCTTGGTGCCGCTGAGCGCGAAGCCACCGTCGGCGTGCGGCTCGGCCTTGGTCTTGAGCATGCCCAGGTCGGTGCCGCAGTGCGGCTCGGTCAGGCACATGGTGCCCGTCCACTGGCCCGAGACGATCTTGGTGAGATAGACCTGCTTCTGCTCGTCGGTACCGAAGGCGTGCAGGCACTCGTAGGCGCTGTGCGACAGGCCCGGGTACATCAGCCAGGCCTGGTTGGCCGAATTCCACATTTCGTAAAGGCGGTTGTTGACGATGGTCGGCAGGCCCTGGCCGCCGAAGTCCGGGTCGCAGCCCAGCGAAGGCCAGCCGTTCTCCACGAACTGCGCATAGGCCTCCTTGAACCCGGTCGGGGCCGTCACCACGCCATTGCCGTGGTAGGTGCAGCCTTCGCGGTCGCCGACCTGGTTCAGCGGCTGTATGACCTGGCTGGCGAACCTGGCGCCTTCCTCAAGCACCGCCTCGATGGTCTCGATGTCCAGCTCGGCATAGGGCGGCAGCGCCTTGAGCTCGTCCTGGACCTTGAGAAGTTCGAACAGGACGAAGCGCATGTCGCGCAGCGGGGCGGTGTACTGGGGCATGGACAGGTACCGGTGGGTGGGCAGGGCGCGACTCTACCATACCGCTCCGTACGGGCCAGGTGATGGCCGCCCGGGGGCCTGGCCGCCGGTCCCGGGATGGGGAGATGCCGCGGCTTGGGGCTATGCTCGGCACCTGCCCAACGCCCGGAATCGACATGCGCCAGACCCTGATAGCGACCGCCCTTGCCACCGCGATGCTCGCCGGCTGCGGGCCGGGCACCCCCAACACCGCGACCACCGATACCCCCGCCGCGGCCGCTGCCGCTTCCACGCCGGCCCAGTCCGCGGCGGACGTGGCCTTCGCCGGGCTGGCCGCAAGATTCCTGGACGAAGGCCTGGCCTTGGCCCCGGTGAGCGCCACCGGCATCGGTGACCACCGCTTCGATGCCGAGCTGGACGATCTGAGCGCGGCGGGCCGCCAGAAGGGCGTCGACTGGGCCCGGAGCATGCTGGCCGCGCTCGATGCCATCGACGTGTCCGGACTGTCGCGGGAAAACCAGGTGGATGCGCTGATCCTGCGCAACAACCTCGAGTACGGGCTGTGGGACAGCGAGGTGTTCCAGCGCTGGGCCTGGGATCCGCAGGTCTACAGCGGCCTGGCCGGCGGCGCGATCTACAGCCTGATGGCGCGCGAGTTCGCGCCGATGCCCGATCGCCTGCGGTCCGCCACCGCGCGCATGGAAAAGCTGCCGGGCCTGCTGGCCCAGGCGCGCGAGAACCTCGACCCGGCCCGCGTACCGCGTACCCATGCCGAAACCGTTGCCCGCCAGAACCGCGGCCTGGCCAGCCTGCTGGACGGTTTCATCGTGCCGGCCGCCGACCAGCTGCAGGGCGACGAGCGCACGCGCCTGGACGCCGCGGTGGCCAAGGTGCGCGCCGCCGCGCAGGAACACCAGGTCTGGCTGGACGAGACCCTGGTGCCCAACGCCACCGGGGATTTCCGCGTCGGCGCGCAGAAGTACGACCAGCAGCTGGTGTTCGCGCTGAATTCGTCGCTCAGCCGCGCCGAGATCCGGGAGCGCGCCGAGGCCGAGCTGCTGCGCGTGCGCGACCAGATGTACGCCGTCGCGCGCACGGTGCTCAAGGACCGCGACGGCGCGCCGCCCGTGCCCGACCAGCCCGATGAAGGCCAGCGCCAGGCCGCCATCGAGGCGGCGCTGGAAGTGAGCTATGCCGACCGGCCGGGTCGCGACGAAGTGGTGGATTTCGCCAAGCACACGCTGGAAGTGGCCACCGGTTTCGTGCGCAGCAAGGACCTGGTGACGGTGCCCGACGAGCCGGTGAAGATCATCCTGATGCCGGAGTTCCAGCGTGGCTTCTCGGTGGCCTACTGCGATTCGCCGGGCCCGCTCGACAAGGGTCTGGACACTTACTACGCCATCTCGCCGATTCCGGACGAGTGGGACCAGGCCAAGGTGGATTCGTTCCTGCGCGAATACAACGACTACATGATCCACGTGCTGACCATCCACGAGGCCATGCCCGGCCACTACCTGGAGGGCGTGCATTCCGCCGACCACCCGTCCACCCTGCGCGCAGTGTTGCGCTCGGGGCCGTTCGCCGAGGGCTGGGCGGTTTACACCGAGCGGATGGTGGCCGACGCCGGATACCTCGACAACGACCCGCTGTTCCGCCTCAACCAGCTCAAGTTCTACGCCCGCGCCGTGGCCAACGCCATCCTCGACCAGGGCGTGCACGTGGATAACTGGACCAAGGAACAGGCGATGGACCTGATGGTGCGCCAGACGTTCCAGCAGCAGAGCGAAGCGGAGGGCAAGTGGATTCGCGCGCAGCTGTCGTCCACGCAGCTGGCGACGTATTTCGTCGGTGCGCAGGAGCACTTCGATGCCCGCGCCGCCGCCGAGGCGAAGTGGGGCGCGGACTTCGACGCCAAGCGCTACCACGACCGCATGCTGGCCAACGGTGCGCCGCCGGTGCGGTTCGCGCGCCAGCTGCTGCTGGACGAAGCCATCAACTGATTCGGATGCGGGCTACGCCGCCTGGCCCGCGGCGTGGCCCGAGGCCCAGGCCCACTGGAAATTGTAGCCGCCCAGCCATCCGGTGACGTCCATCACTTCGCCGACGAAGTACAGGCCGGGGTTGGAGCGCGATTGCATCGTCGATGACGACAGGCCGTCGGTGTCCACGCCGCCCAGCGTGACTTCGGCCGTGCGATAGCCCTCGGTGCCGCTGGCGATGATGGGCCAGTTCGCCAGCTGCCGCGCCAGGTTCGGCAGCTCGTTGTGGGTGTATTGGCGCATCGGCTTGTTGGTGAACCAGACCTCGCACAGGCGCTGCGCGAAGCGCTGCGGGAACGCTTCGGCCAGCACCGTGCGCAGTTCGGCGGCGGGCTTGGCCGCCTGGCGCTCGAGCAGCCAGGCCAGGATGTCGCGCTCGGGCAGCAGGTCGAGCAGCAGTTCCTTGCCGGGTTCCCAGTACGACGAGATCTGCAGGATGCTGGGGCCGCTCAGGCCGCGGTGGGTGACCAGCATGGCGTTGCGGAAGCTGGCCTGGCCGCAGCGCGCTTCGACCGGGAAGGCCACGCCGGCCAGTTCGGCGTAGTGCTCCTGGTGTTTGCCGCTGAGCGTCAGCGGCACCAGCCCCGCGCGCGTGGGCAGCACCACGTGGCGGGGGGGGGGGGGGGGCGGGGGGG
>NZ_JAIBFH010000316.1 GCF_019459675.1 Arenimonas sp. | reverse complement strand
GAGGGCGGAGGCGGCGCCCGAGACGCCCTTGGCCAGCTGCGCCGCGCTGCGCATTTCGCCGTACATGTCCAGGTCGTTGTTGCTGGGGCAACCGTCGGTACCCAACGCCAGATTGACGCCCGCCTGCTGCAGCTTGTGGGTGGGGCAGAAGCCCGAGGCCAGCTTGAGGTTGGATTCCGGGCAGTGCACCACCGACACGCCGCGCTCGGCGCACAGGGCGATCTCGGCGTCGCTCAGGTCAGTCATGTGCACGGCCATCAAGCGGTCGTTCACCAGGCCCAGGCGGTCCAGGCGCGCCAGCTGCCGTGAACCGTGCTGCTTGATCGCCTCGGTGTTCTCGTGCGCGGTTTCGTGGATATGGCAGTGCACCACCAGGTCGAGCTGGTCGGACAGCATGCGGATGCGTTCGAACGCGGCGTCGTTCACCGTGTACGGCGCGTGCGGCACGAAACAGGTGGTCACCAGCGGGTTGCGCCGCCAGTTGTCGTGCACTTCCAGGCCTTTCTCGAAGTACTCGTCCTGGGTGCGGGCCCAGGCGGTCGGGAAATCGATGACCGGCAGGCCCACCAGCGCGCGGAAGCCCAGGCGCGAATACGTGGCCGCCTGCACGTCGGGAAAGAAGTAGTTCTCGGCGCAGGCGGTGGTGCCGCCGCGCACCATCTCGGCCACCGCCAGCTCGATGCCGTCGGCCACGAATTCCGGCCCGATCACCTGGCCTTCGATCGGCCAGATGTGCTGCTGCAGCCAGGTCATCAGCGGCAGGTCATCGGCTACGCCGCGCAGCAGCGTCATCGGGTTGTGGCAGTGGGCGTTCACCAGGCCCGGCACCAGCACCGCGCCCGGGCGGCTCACCACTTGCGCGGCCTGGAACCGCGCGCGGGCCTCGGCCCGCGGCAGCACCGCCACGATCACGCCGGCACTGACCGCCACCGCGTGGTCTTCCAGCACCACGCCGTGCGGCTCTACCGGCACCACCCAGCCCGCTTCGATCAGCAGGTCGCAGGCCTGGGGCACCGCCGTGGCCGGCATGCGGTTACTTCACCCGGCCGACGTACTCGCCGGAGCGGGTGTCGACCCTGATGATCTCGTCCTGGTTGACGAACAGCGGCACGCGCACCACGGCGCCGGTTTCGAGCTTGGCCGGCTTGCCGCCGCCGCCCGAGGTGTCGCCGCGCACGCCCGGATCGGTCTCGACGATCTTGAGCTCGACGAAGTTGGGCGCCTGCACCGCGATCGGGGTGCCGTTCCACAGCGTCACCACGCAGGGCTCTTCGCCCTTGAGGTAGTTCTTGGTGTCGCCCACGCCGGCCGCGTCGCACTGCACCTGCTCGAAGCTTTCGGCCTGCATGAAGTGCCAGTACTCGCCGTCGGTGTAGAGGAACTGCATGTCGGTGTCCATCACGTCGGCCGCTTCCAGGCTGTCGGTGGCCTTCATGGTGAGTTCGACCGTGCGGCCGGACTTGATGAAGCGGTACTTGATGCGGGTGAAGGCCTGGCCCTTGCCGGGCTTGACGTACTCGGTGTCGGTGATCACGCACGGCTCGCCGTTGACGATGATCTTGAGGCCGTTTTTGACGTCGTTCATGCCGTAGCTGGCCATGCTTGCTCCTGGGTGAAAGGCCGGGCCACCCCGGACAAGGGCGGCGGCGCGGCTACAATGGGGGATTCTGCGGGCCCCCGGGGGCCCCGTCCTAGCCCGACATGATAACCGCCCAACCCCCCTCATCGCAGCAAGAACCGCGCCACGCCCCGGTCCGCTGGCAGCAGCTGTGGCGCGACGCCATCCGCGAGCCCGCCGAACTGCTGGACCTGCTGGGCCTGCCGCAGCTGGCGTCGCGCGTGTCGGCCACCGCTTCGATCCAGTTCGCGATGCGCGTGCCGCGCGGTTTCGCCGCGCGCATGCGCCACGGCGACCCCGACGATCCGCTGCTGCGCCAGGTGCTGCCGCTGGACGAAGAGGACCGGGTGGTGCCGGGCTTCGACCTGGACGCGGTCGGTGACCTGGACGCCAGCGGCGGCGCCGGCATCCTGCACAAGTACGAGGGTCGGGCCCTGCTGGTGGCCACCGGCAGCTGCGCCATCCACTGCCGTTACTGCTTCCGCAGGCATTTCCCCTACGGCGAACAGACCGCGGCCGCCGGCCAGTGGCGCGAGTCGCTGGACTACCTGGCCGCGGACCCCAGCATCAGCGAAGTCCTCCTTTCGGGCGGCGACCCGCTGTCCCTGTCCACCCCCAAGCTGGCCGAGTTCACCGACGCCCTGGCCCGCCTGCCCCACGTGCGCCGGCTGCGCCTGCATACCCGCCTGCCGGTGGTGCTGCCCGAGCGGGTGGACGCGGAACTGCTGGCCTGGCTGTCGGCCCTGCCCCAGCGCGTGGTCGTGGTGATCCACGCCAACCACGCCAACGAAATCGACGAATCGGTGGCACGAGCCGTGGCGCGGCTGCGCGACGCCGGCGCCACCGTGCTCAACCAGGCGGTGCTGCTGCGCGGAGTGAATGATTCAGTGCCTGCGCTGGCCGATCTTTCTGACCGACTGTTCGACGCCGGGGTGCTGCCGTACTACCTGCACCTGCTGGACCGGGTGGCCGGAAGCGCCCATTTTGAAGTGCCGGTGGACGAGGCGAAGCAGCTTCACGAAATGCTGTCGGCCCGCCTCCCAGGCTATCTGGTGCCGCGCCTGGTCCGGGAGGTCGCCGGAGCGCCGGCGAAACTGCCGGCCTGAAATGGTTTTCCCCCGTGCACTTTTGGTATTGTTTCAATCCCCCCTGCAAGTCTTTGAATAAAAAGGACACCCCTCCATGGCACAGCAGGACGCCGTCCTCCGCCTGCTCCTGGTCGAAGACCAAACCGAAGACGCCGAGCATTTGATCAGCCTGCTTCGCAACGGCGGTATCGCCGTGCGTCCGCAGCGCCCCGAGGACGAGAGCGACCTGATTCGCCTGCTCGAGTCCCAGAGCATCGACCTGGTGCTGGCGGCGGCCAACGCCAACTACCTGCCGCTGGCCACGGTGGTGCAGCGCGTCACGGCCACCGGCAAGGACATTCCGATCGTGGCGTCCACCGCGGTGCTGGACGAAAAAACCGTGATGGACGCGCTGGCCGCCGGCACCCGCGACATTGCCCTGCGCACCCGCCCCGAGCACGTGCAGGCGGTGGTGCGCAATGAGTTTGCCGCCCTGCTTGCGCGCCGCGCCCTGCGCCACCTCGAGGCCTCCCTGCGCGAAACCGAACGCCGCTGCGACGCGCTGATTGCCTCGTCGCGCGATCCCATCGCCTACGTGCACGAAGGCATGCACATCCGGGCGAACGACGCCTACCTGGAAATGTTCGGCTTCGAGGACTTCGACGAGATCGAGGGCCTTTCGGTGCTGGACCTGATCGACGCCAAGCATGCCGACCTGTTTAAGCAGGTGCTCAAGAAGATTTCCAAGGGCGAAACGCCGCCGCGCCAGCTCGACCTGCAGGCGCAGCGCGCCGACGGCAGCACCTTCGATGCGGTGATGGAGTTCACCAGCGCCACGTATGAAGGCGAGTCCTGCCTGCAGATCGTGTTCCGCCAGCAGACCGTGGACGCCGATATGGTCAAGGAGCTGGACACCCTGCGCCAGCGCGACTCGCTGACCGGGCTGTTCAATCGCCAGTACTTCATGACCGAGCTGGAAGCCGCCGTGGTCAAGGCAGCCGACGGCAAGGGCCAGCAGGCCTTCCTGCTGGTGGAGCCCGACCATTACGAAAACATGGTGGGCGAGATCGGCCTGGCCTCGGCCGACGACCTGATCAAGGGCTTCGCCGAGCGCCTCCAGGGCGCCCTGGACGCCGACACCCTGGCCGCCCGCCTGAGTGACCACGGCTTCGCGGTGCTGTGCCTGGGCCACGACCACAAGGCCAGCCTGGCGCAGGCCGAGCGCATCCGCGAGGCCTTCCATGGCCACATCCTCGACCTGGGCGAGCGTTCGGTGAACCCCAGCGTCAGCATCGGCGGCGTGCAGGTGGGCGAGCGCATCGCCAGCGTTTCCCAGGTGATGAGCAAATCCAGCCAGTGCCTGGCGTCCTGCGTGGGCATGGGCGGCAACCGGGTGGAGATCTTCGACCCGGCCGCGCGCGATCGCGCCGAGGAAGAGCGCATCCAGGCCTGGGTGGTACGTATCCGCGAGGCGCTGGCCGGCGACCAGTTCACCCTGCACTACCAGCCGATCATCAGCCTGACCGGTGCCGAGGAAGAGAACTACGACGTCTACCTGCGCATGAAGGGCCCGGGCGGCGAAGTCATCCCGCCGCTGACCTACCTGGCCATCGCCGAAGAGCACGGCCTGCTGGACGACATCGACCGCTGGGTGATCAAGCGCGCCGTGGCCGTCATCGGCGAGCGGATGAAGGCGGGCAAGCACACCAACCTGTTCGTGAAAGTCACGCCGGCTTCGCTGGTGGAAGGCGGGCTGGAAGGCTTCATCGCCGAGCAGCTGGCCGCGCACGCCGTTCCCGGCGACCGGCTGGTGCTGCAGATCCCCGAATCGAAGGTGTTCACCCACCTCAAGGCGGTCCAGGCCTTCCAGGCGGCCGTGGCGGCCCTGGGCTGCCGGGTGGCGCTGGAGCAGTTCGGCACCGGCCTGAACTCGTTCCAGATGCTCAGCCACTTCGACCCCGCCATCCTGAAGATCGACCGCGGCTTCATCACCGAGATGGGCAAGAACGCCGAGATGCAGCAGCAGGTGCGCGACATCGTCAGCAAGGCCCACGCCGCCGGCAAACAGACGGTGGCGGAGTTCGTGTCCGACGCCGCCACCATGAGCGTGCTGTTCTCGATGGGCATGGACTTCGTGGAAGGCAACTTCCTGGCGGCGCCCGGGCCGACGATGAACTACGACTTCGGTTGAAGCCAGGGGCGTCGGCCCCTTGGCCTGGCAGTCGAACCAAAGAAAAGCCCGCCATTCGGCGGGCTTTTCACATCAGGCAACGGCGCGCCTCAGGTGCGGACCGTGGCCGAGCTGGCCGGGGCGTCGCGCAGGGCCTGGATGCGCTCGGCCAGCGGCGGGTGGCTCATGAACAGGCGCTTGAAGCCGCCGCCCACGCTGCCCGAGATGCCGAACGCGCGCACCTGGCTGGGCAGCGTGCTCTGGCCGTAGGTGCTGGCCAGCTTCTGCAGCGCGGCGATCATCTTCTCGCGGCCCGCCAGGTTGGCGCCGCCGGCATCGGCGCGGAATTCGCGCCAGCGGCTGAACCACATCGCGATGATGGACGCCAGCACGCCAAACACCATGTCCAGCACGAACACGATGGCGTAGTAGGCGATGCCGCCGCCCTCGCGGTTGCCGGTGAGCCACGAATCAATGATGCGTCCCACGATGCGCGCCATGAAGATGACGAAGGTGTTCAGCACGCCCTGGATCAGCGCCATCGTCACCATGTCGCCATTGGCCACGTGGCTGACTTCGTGCGCCAGCACGGCCTCGGCCTCGTCGCGGTTCATGGCCCGCAGCAGGCCGGTGGACACCGCCACCAGCGAATTGTTGCGGCTGGGGCCGGTGGCGAAGGCATTGATCTCGGGCGCGTCGTAGATACCCACTTCCGGAATCTTGATGCCGGCCGCTTCGGCCTGGCGGCGCACGGTGTTGTAAAGCCAGGTCTCGGCTTCATTGCGCGGCTGGGTGATCAGCTGCATGCCGGTGGCGCGCTTGGCCATCCACTTGGAAACGGCCAGCGATATCAGCGAACCGCCGAAGCCGAACATGGCCGCGAACAGCAGCAGCGTGCCGTTGTTGCCCAGCGTGACGCCGAACACGCCCTGGAGGACGCTCAACACGACGCCCAGCAGGACCATGACGGCCAGGTTGGTGGCGAGGAACAGAGCGATGCGCTTGAACATGACGGGTTTTCCTGGGGTTGAGAACGCTGCGATTCCGCAGCCGTGGGGTTAAATGTACGCTGGCAGGGTGAATTTCAAGTCGCCATGACCCCCAATCCAAGCCCGCGAGGACGTTTCGCCCCTTCGCCCACCGGCGCCCTGCACCTGGGTTCGCTGGTGGCCGCGGTGGGCAGCTGGCTGATGGCCCGACGCCGCGGCGGGGATTGGCTGGTGCGTATGGAAGACCTCGATCCGCCGCGTGAAGTTCCCGGCGCCGCTGAACGGCAGATCCAGACCCTGGCCGCCTTCGGCATGACGTCCGACGCACCGGTGCTTTGGCAGAGCCGGCGCGGCGACGCCTATGCCGCCGCCCTTGAGCCGCTGCTGGCGGCGGGACTGGCCTTTGAATGCCGCTGCAGCCGCAGCGACCTGGCCGCCACCGGCGGCATCCACCGCCACTGCGTGGCCGGCAACCGCCAGCGCCCCGCGGCCATCCGCCTGAGGGTTCCCGATACGGTGCTTGGATTCGACGACGGGCTACAGGGCCCGCAGGCGCAGTCGCTGGCCACCGAGGTGGGCGATTTCGTGCTGCGTCGGGCCGACGGGCCCTGGGCCTATCAACTGGCCGTGGTGGTGGACGACGCCGCGCAGGGCATCACCGACGTAGTGCGCGGCGCCGACCTGCTGGACTCCACGCCCCGGCAGATTTTCCTCCAGCGCCAGCTCGGCCTGCCCACGCCTGCCTACGCGCACCTGCCGCTGCTGGTGGACGCGCAGGGCAAAAAACTGGGCAAATCGCTCGCCTCGATCCCGGTGGACCCCGCCGCGCCAAAGCCGGCGCTGCTGGCGGCCTGGCGATTCCTGGGCCAGACGGGGCGGCCGTTCGACGACGCCGGCCCGGTGGAGTCCGCGCTGGTGAGAGCACTCGCGCACTTCGATCCACAGCGCATACCCCGGGTTCTTCACGCCACCATCGATGCACCTGTTAGCGGGGCTGCCGGCCCAACGTAAGCCGTGCCGGCAAGCGGCCGCGCTTGCTTGCACGCCGAGCCGCGCTGGGGGATGCTTCATGCCCCATCGTCGCCGCGTCGGCGCGAACTTACCGGTGCCCTAAATGCCGCAGGTCCGCATCATCAAGAAGTACCCGAATCGCCGGCTGTACGACACGGAGATATCGAGCTACATCACTTTGGAAGACGTTCGCCAGCTGATCGTGGACCGCGAAGAGTTCATCGTGCGCGATGCCAAGTCGGGCAATGACCTTACGCGCAGCGTGCTGATGCAGATCATCGCCGAACATGAAGAACACGGGCAGCCGATCTTCAGCGCAGAAATGCTGACGCAGGTGATCCGCTTCCGCGGCGATTCGCTGCAGGGCGTGATGGGCAGCTTCCTGGAGCGCAGCCTGCAGTTCTTCCTCGACCAGCAGCAGCAGTTCCGCGGCCAGATCGGCAGCCTCGTCGGCCAGGCGCCGTGGACGCTGCTCAACTCGGTGGCCGAACGCAACATGGAACTGTGGCGTTCGTTCCAGCAGGGCCTGGGCGGAGGCGCCCCGCCGGCGGCCAAAGCGCGCGCGGTGAAGGCGCGCGGCACCAAGGCCGGCTCGAAGGCGGGCAGCAAGGCGAAATCGCAGTGAGCCAGGGCATGGCTGGAAAGCGCCGCGTGGCGCTGGTCACCGGCGGCACCGGCGGCATCGGCCGCGAAACCTGCCGCCAGCTCGCCGCGGCCGGCCTGCGGGTCGTCGCCGCCGACCTCCCGGGCGACGACGCGCGCCAGCAGGATTTCGCCCTCGCCATGCAGGGCCACGACGTCAGCTTCGTGGCCATGGATGTCACCGACCCGGCCGGCTGTGAGCGCGCGATCGCCGCCATCAGCGCCAGCCATGGCCCGGTGGACGTGCTGGTGAACGGCGCCGGCATCACCCGCGACGCGGTGCTGCGCAAGATGAGCCGTGACCAGTGGGACCAGGTGCTGTCGGTGAATCTCGACAGCGTCTTCACTCTTTGCAAGCTGCTGGCCGAAGGCATGTGCGAACGCGGGTACGGCCGCATCGTCAACATCAGTTCGGTGAACGGCCAGACCGGACAGTTCGGCCAGACCAACTACGCGGCGGCCAAGGCCGGCATGCACGGTTTCACCATGGCGCTGGCGCGGGAAGTGGCGCGCAAGGGCGTCACCGTGAACTCGGTCAGCCCGGGCTACATCCGCACCGCGATGACCGCCGCCATTCCCGAGGACGTGAAGCAGCAGGTGCTGGCGATGGTGCCCACCGGACGCATCGGCGAAGCGGCGGACGTGGCGCGCGCGGTGGTGTTCCTGTGCCACGAGGACGCGGGCTACCTCACCGGCGTCAACCTGCCGGTGAACGGCGGCCTGTTCATCAGCTTCTGAGCGCGGCTCAAAGGTCGCGCACCACCCGCAGCCCCAGGCGCGCATGCGTGGTGGTGGCCGACGCGGACTGGCGGTAGGCAGAACGCGCGCGGTCGAGCGTGCTGGCCCACGAGGCGCCGCGGATCACGCGCTCCTCGCAGCCCGGGTTCACCCAGGCCGTGCCGTCGGCGGGAGCGCGGCGGTAGCTGTCGTGCCAGCAGTCCTGTACCCACTCCGAGACGTTGCCGACCAAATCGAAAGTGCCCAAGGGCTCGGCCGGATAGCTGCGCACCGGTGCCGGACCCCAGTGGCCATCGCTGTAGCCCGGGATGGCGTTGGACCAGCGGCGCTTGAGGCGCGACTGGTCGCCGTCGCCCGTCAGGTTGCCCATCACGCGGGTGGGCGCGCCGTCGCCCCAGGCGTAGGCCTCGGTGCGGCCACCTCGCAGCGCATATTCGAACTCGGCTTCGCTGGGCAGGCGGTAGCGCCCGCCGGTCTGGGCCGACAGCCAGGCCACGTAGGCTTCCGCGTCCTCGAACGCCACGTGCACCACCGGCAGCGTGGGGCCGGCCGGGTTGCCGGCGTGGTCGCGGCGCCAGTCCACGCCGGAGTGTTCGCTCATCGCGCCGCCGCGCTCGTCGTAAACCGTCGAGCGGCCGCGGCGGGTGGCCAGGCTGCGGTAGCCGGTGGCTTCGACGAACTGTGCGAATTCGGCGACCGTGGTTTCGTTGCGCGCCATGGCCAGGCCGCGCTGAAAGACCACGGCATGGCGCGGACCTTCGTTGTCCTGCCGTCCCGCCTCGTCCTCGGGCGAACCCATGAGGTACTCGCCGTGCGGCAGCACCACCATCTCAGGCCCTTCGCCGCCGGCAGCCAGCGTTTCGCGGAATACCTGCCCCGGGCGGAAGCGGCCGTAGTGACGCGCCAGTTCGATGCGCTCGCTGAGCGCGTCCAGGCCGCGGGCCTGCAGTGAAACGCGCTCGGCCTGCGCCAACCGGCCGGCGGCCAGCTCAAGGTCCAGCGCATCCACCGCCGCATGGCCCTGCTCGAGCAGCTGTTCGGTGCGCGCCTGGCGCAGCTCGACGATGCGGGCCGCCATGTCCTGCAGCGCCGGGGACGCGGGAACGATGCGGGCGGCGTCGGCCTGCAGCCGCTCCGAGCCGGCGTAGTCGCCCTCCTGGGCCGCCGACAGCGCGCGGTTGAGATGGTCGGCCTGCAGCCGCGTCAGCCCGTCGTTGGCGGGAATGAAATCGGGATAGGCCTGCAGCGCCTCGCGGAAAGCCATTACCGCGCCCTTGCCCTCGGGCTTGAAGATACGCCCGGCGGCGAAGCGCGCTTCGCCCCGGCGCACCAGGGCCTGGGCGCGGATGGCGGCTTCGATTGCCTGGCGATACGAGGCCAGGCCTTCATGCTGCGGGCTGGCGCGCGCGATGACGCGCTCTATCCGCTGCCCCTCGTCCACCCGGCCCTCGGCCAGCGCGGCGCGGCCCTGCACCAGCAGCAGGTCGACGATGGCGTCCACGCCCGCCACCGCCTTGGCCTGGGACGGGTCGGTGGCGAGTACCCCCAGATACAGCTCCAGCGCACCGGCGCCGGGGCCGGGCGGGGCTGCCTCGTCCGATTCAGCCGGAAGGGCGGGCACGTCGGGCGTGAGCAGCTGGCCCGCTTCCACGGCCTGCGCCGCCGCGCGCAGGGTCGCGTTGAACTCTTCGGCGGGCACGGCCTCGATCACCGGGGTCCACGGCAACACCTCGGCCGCCGGTGCCACCGGCTCAACCTCGACATCGGCCTCAAGCTCCGCCGGATCGACGGTTTCCGGTGCCGGCGTATCGCCCTCCGGGTCACCGTCCACGCGGCCACCGCAGCCGGCCAGCAGGGCGCCGGCCAGCAGCAGGATCAGCATCGCGATTCGGGTGTTCAGGGTCATCTGCTGCCGATGGTACCGGAGGCTGAAACGACATGGGCGGGCCGAAGTTGGGCTAAGGTGCCGGCTTCCGCCAACTGCAGCCATCCTCTTGAGCCTCTGGATCGATACCCCGCAAGCCCTGTCCGAACGCCTGGCCCGCTGGGCCGGCGAGCCCCTCGTGGCCCTGGACACCGAATTCATCCGCGAACGCACCTACTACCCGCAGCTCGCCCTGGTGCAGCTGGCGGTACCGGGCGACATTCTGTTGGTGGACCCCCTGGTGCCCGGCATGGACGACGCGCTGCGGCCCCTGCTGGTGGATACGGCCGTGACCAAACTCATGCACAGCGCCAGCGAGGACCTGCAGGCCCTGATGCGCGGCTGCGCCGCCCTGCCCGCCCCGCTGTTCGACACCCAGGTGGCCGCCGCCCTGATCGGGCTCGGCGCTGGCCTGGGCTACCAGAAGCTGGTGGAACAGGTCACCGGCGTGGTGCTGGCCAAGGGCGAGACGCGCTCGGACTGGCTGCGCCGGCCGCTGAGCGATTCGCAGCTGCAGTACGCCGCCGACGACGTGCTGCACCTGCATGCCGTGCATGCCCTGCTGGACCAGAAGCTGGGCGAGCTGGGCCGGCACGACTGGCTGAACGCGGACGCCGAGCGATCGCTGCGCGGCGCCGCCCAGGAGGGCGAGGAGCCGTGGCCCCACCTGTCGGTGCGCAGCGCACAGGGCCTGGACGCCGAGGGGCAGGTGCGGCTGTGCCGCGTGCTGCGCTGGCGCGACATCGAAGCGCGCCGCAGCGACAAGCCCAAGAGCTGGATCATCGACAACGAGCTGGCGGTGGCCCTGGCCCGCCGCCCGCCGCGCGACTTCGCTGAATTCAACGCCGTGCTTGATCGCCACCCCAAGTCGCCCCGGAAGTCGCGGGCGGAACTGTGGGCGGTGCTGGAAGCGCCGCTTTCCGACGCCGATCGCCAGATCCCGCTGCAGCGCCCCGACGCCTACGACAAGCAGACGCTGAAGGCCATGCAGGAAGCGGTGGTGACGGTCGCACAGGCCAACGGCCTGCCCGAAGGGCTGCTCTGCGCCCGACGCCACCTCGAGGCGCTGCTGGAGGGCCGCGGCTGGCCGGACGCCCTGGCCGGATGGCGCCGGGAGCTGCTGGAACCTGCCCTGGCTCCGTTTTTGCCCAACCGCTAGCCACGGGCGCAGGGCATCCGTATAATTCGCGGACCTTCTGTGGGGGGGTAGCTCAGCTGGGAGAGCGCATCGTTCGCATCGATGAGGTCGTGGGTTCGATC
>NZ_JAIBFH010000313.1 GCF_019459675.1 Arenimonas sp. | reverse complement strand
TCACGCTGATTGAGACGCTGGCCCCGCTGGGCCAGGCCCGGACCAGAAAGCCCCCCCCCAAGGGCGGCTTTGAGCATTGGGTCTGGCCGTAGGGCGGCGGTCGCCAGCGGCACAACAACGCAGCGCCGCCACCGCGTCGGGTAGCGCCAGCGCGCTGATGCGCTGGCCGGTCAGTCCTTGCGTTCGGCGGCGCGGTTGGCCGCCTCGATGCGCTGGGCGCTAGCCGGGTGCGTGGAAAGGTAGCTGACCGCGCCCAGGTCCTGTTCGCCGTGGTGCCTGGACAGTCGCGACATCGCGGTGGCGAAATCAGCGGGCGACCGGCCGCGCTTGCGCAGCAGGTCGAACGCGAACTCGTCGGCCTCGCGCTCGTGCTTGCGCGAAAAACCGCTCTCGAGCAGCAGCACCGGGATCGACACCGACAGCGAACCGGTGCCCGAAAGGTCGCCGAACAGAAAGCCCGCCACCACCACCACCGCCGAACTCTGCAGCGCCTGCCGCATGCCGTGGCGCTGTTCGTGGTGGCCGGCCTCGTGGGCCAGCACCGCCACCAGCTCGCGGTCGCTTTCCACCAGGCCCACCAGTTCGTCGGTCACCACCACCAGGCCGTCGGGCAGCGCGAACGCGTTGGGGCCCAGCTTCGGCGCGCTGCGGAACTCCAGCCTGAAATCGGCCTCGCGCGGCAGGCCGGCCACCAGCGCGGTGAACTGCTGCTGCAGCTCGGCGCGGCGCGCTTCCGGCAGCTTCGAAGGCTGGGTATGCACGCGATCAATCAGCGCCATCGCCTGGCGCGTGATGGTGCGCTCCATCGCCGACGGAATCACGGGCGCCAGTTCGTTCGCCATCCACGGCAGCGCCACCTGGAAGAAGAACACCACGCCCAGCACCGTCGCCACGCCCGCACCGATGGCGGCGCTGCGCCGCTGTTCCAGCCAGTGGGCGGCGGCTTCGATGCGGCTCGACGTGGGAACCCACTGGTCGAGCAGCGGCGAGTCGGCCAGTTCAAGGTGGCCCTCGCCCGGCAGGGTCAACGTTCGCGGCATCGAGCCCAGGCGCGGGCTCAGCGTGACCTCGGCCGATGCGAACTCCAGCGCCATGCCTTCGGACTCGACGCGAAGCACGTTCGCCGCCGGCTGGGTGAGCCGCGTCGCGCGGCCGCGGGTGGCGCGGGCGGGGTGAGCCGCGGCGCGCGACCGCGGCTGCCGCGGCCGTCGTACCAGGTGGCCGGCAGGTCGCTCAAATGCTGACGTCCATGTCCATGTCCAGCGCGTCCAGCAGCTCCGAGCCGGCGGCGCCTTCCTCGCGCTCGCGTTCGGCGACGAACTCATCCAGGTCGCCCGCCACCAGCAGCACGAAGTGCTGCGCCCGGTACTTCGCCAGGCGAATCATCGCCCACGGCACCAGCAGGCCCAGGCTGAAGACGATGGCCACGCCGTTGCTGAAATAAATCCAGATCACGTCGCGCGCCCGCAGCGTGGATTCAAAGCGGTGGCCGCCCAGGCTGGCGAAATTCCACATCAGGTTGGTGTAGCGCGTGCGCAGGAACACCGGCAGCGCCAGCAGCGCCAGGTACACCGCGAACACCGGGACCAGGATGGCCGCCATCGCGCCGGCGCCAGGATCCTTTGAATTGCCGCCGTCCATCGCCGCCGCCAGCATGGCGCCGCCCACGGCCATGAACATCATCAGCAGGTAAAGGCCGATGCCCAGCCCGACGGCGATCAGGAACGGAACGTAATACTGGCCCAGGTCGCCGGCGAACTTGAAGCGCTTGCCGCCGAACCGATGCCCCGTAACCAGGTACTCATGCTGGCCCAGGCGCACCCATGGCGACAGCAGGTACAGCGTGATCAGGCCAAGGATGGGCTTGAACATGAAGTTGACGTAGGCCTCGAACACACCCTCCACGAACCGGAACCGCAGCCCGCGCCAGGCCGAATAGCGCGCGCGGAACCGCAGCGTGCGCTGCACCAGCCAGGGCAGCAGCACCAGCACCGCCAGGATCAGCGGGATGTACACCCCCCACAGTTGGAAATGCGCGCACAGGCCCAGCGCGATCACCACCACGTAGGCCACCAGGCGGCCCTTGAGGATGGCGATGGGATTGGCCAGGTATTCGAACGGCGCGCCCGCCAGCCGCGTGTTGCCATAGAAATAGCGCTCGGTGCGCACCTTGGCCCAGGCCGAATAGATGCCCAGCGTCAGAACCGACAGCACCAGGTTGACGAACCAGATGCCAAAGAACTCCCCGGCGCGGCCGGTGAACTCCACGCCATGGCGCTGGGGCGGCGCAGCGATCGGCGGCGGCGGCAGCGGCGGCGGCATGGGCGGCAACGCAGGCGGCCCCGCGACCGGCGCATTTGAGTCTTCGTACGACATTGTTTCCCCTCAACGTCCCGGCCTGCGGCCGGGAAGCAGGAATCTAACCGGTGCGGGGTGCCGGCTGCCAGCGCGAATGTCGTTTCAGCGGTAGATCCAGTACTTGGCCGCAGCGAAACTGATCGCAGCCAACCCGGCATCCACCAGCGGCTTGCCCAGCCACGCACCGTGCAGCCCCTGCAGGGCATCCAGCTGGTGCACGGCCAGCGTGCTCAGCGCGGTCATGGCCAGCCAGAACACTACAAAGCGCAGCAGCGGGCCCCGGCCCAGCGGCGGCGGCGCGTCTTTCGCGGCAAAGGTGAAGCGGCCGTTCAACCACACGCCCATCGACGCCCCCAGCACGCGTCCGGCAAGGTTGGCCGGAACCACGGCCGCGCCCATCGAGGTCAACGCGACGAAGCACAGCCAGTCGGCCAGCAGCTGCAGGCCACCGACCAGGCCGTAGCCCAGGAGCTGACGACGCAGCACGCTCAGTTCAGGCGGCGCGGCGGAACGCGCATCCGGTCTTGGCGCGCAGTTCGTCTTCGTCCACGCCAGGGGCCGCTTCCACCAGCACCAGGCCATCGGCGGTGACGTCCATCACGGCCAGCTCGGTGATGATGCGGTTCACCACGCCCACGCCGGTCAGGGGCAGCGTGCACTTGGGCAGGATTTTCGGCTCACCGGTCTTGGTGGTGTGCTCCATCAGCACCACCACGCGCTTCACGCCGGCCACCAGGTCCATTGCGCCGCCCATGCCCTTCACCATCTTGCCCGGCACCATCCAGTTGGCCAGGTCGCCGCCTTCGGTCACTTCCATGGCGCCCAGGATGGCCAGGTCGATGTGGCCGCCGCGGATCATCGCGAACGAATCGTGGCTGCCGAAATAGCTGGCGCCCGCGCGGGCGGTCACGGTCTGCTTGCCGGCGTTGATCAGGTCGGCGTCCACTTCGTCCTCGGTCGGGAACGGGCCGATGCCCAGCAGGCCGTTCTCGGACTGCAGCCACACGTCCATGCCTTCGGGGATGTGGTTGGCCACCAGGGTCGGCAGGCCGATGCCCAGGTTCACGTAGGCGCCGTCGGTGAGCTCGAGCGCGGCGCGCTGCGCCATTTCATCTCGCGACCAGGCCATCAGTTGCCTCCTGCGCGCACGGTGCGCTGTTCGATGCGTTTTTCGGGGGTGGCGTTGAGCACGATGCGGTCGACGTAGATGCCCGGCAGATGGACGTGGTCGGGGTCGATGCTGCCGATCTCGACGATTTCCTCCACTTCGGCCACGCAGGTCTTGCCGGCCATCGCGACCGCCGGATTGAAGTTGCGCGCGGTCTTGCGGAACACCAGGTTGCCGGCCGTGTCGGCCTTCCACGCCTTCACCAGGGATACGTCGGCACGCAGCGCGGTTTCCATCACGTAGTGCTGGCCATCGAACTCCCGGGTTTCCTTGCCGTCGGCCACGATGGTGCCGTAGCCGGTGCGGGTGAAGAAGGCCGGGATGCCGGCGCCACCGGCCCGCAGCCGCTCCGCGAGCGTACCCTGGGGGTTAAACTCAAGCTCCAGCTCGCCGGCCAGGTACTGGCGCTCGAATTCCTTGTTCTCGCCCACGTAGGACGAAATCATCTTGCGAATCTGGCGCGTGCTCAGCAGCTGGCCCAGGCCAAAGCCATCCACGCCGGCATTGTTGGAAATCACGGTCAGCCCCGTCACGCCCGAGTCGCGCAGTGCGGCGATCAGGGCTTCGGGAATACCGCACAGCCCGAAGCCGCCGACGGCGATCGTCTGGCCATCGGCGAGGACATCACGCAGCGCCTCGGCGGCGCCGGGGAATACTTTGGCCCGAGCCCGGGATCGGGTCGCGGCGGGGACGGTCAGGGACATTGACGCTCTCGTTGGCCTGGCGGAATCGGGATTGTAACTGCCGGGACCTTGCCGGGGAGCCGTACCTTAGGCCAATGCTATCCTAGCCTCCCCTTTCAAAAGCGCCAGGAAGCCGCCCGGCATGTCCGCAGACCTGATCCCCATCAACTCGCTTCCCCGCCATGTAGCGCCCTTCCAGGAGCGCCTGTGCGCGGTTGCCGCGGAGGTGATCGGAAGCGGCTATTACGTGCTGGGCCCCGGCGTCAGCCAGTTCGAAGCCTCGTTCGCCGCCTACTGCGGCGTGGCGCATGCCATCGGGGTCGCCAACGGCACGGATGCGCTGGAACTGGCGCTGCGTGCGCTGGGCATCGGTGCCGGCGACCGCGTGGTGGTTTGCGCCAATGCGGCCATGTATGGCACCAGCGCGGTGCTGGCCTGCGGCGCCGAGCCGGTGTTCGTCGACATCCAGCCCGGCGTGGCGACGATGGATCCCGCCAGCCTGCAGCAGGCCCTTGCCAACGGCGCGCCCGTGGCGGCGGTCATCATCACCCACCTGTACGGTCGCCTGGCCGCGATGGCCGAACTGCTGCCGCTGTGGCCCGGCCCCCGGCGGGCGGGGGGGGG
>NZ_JAIBFH010000308.1 GCF_019459675.1 Arenimonas sp. | reverse complement strand
CCCGTGGCCACCACCACGCAGGCCAGGCTGGCGCCGATGGCCCGGTGCTGCAGCGCCGCGACCACCGAAGAATCCACGCCGCCCGACAGCCCCAGCAGCACGTTGTCGTCGCCCACCTGGGCGCGCACGCGCTCGATCTGGTCTTCAATGATGTTGGCGGCGGTCCACAGCGTGTCGCAGCCGCAGATGTCCACCGCGAAGCGGCGCAGCATCTGTTCGCCCGACCGGGTGTGGGTGACTTCGGGATGGAACTGCACGCCGTACCAGCGGCGGCGGTCGTCGCCCATGGCAATGATCGGCACCGATTCGGTGCGCCCGGTCACCCGGAAACCCTCGGGCAGGGACGTTACCCGGTCGCCGTGGCTCATCCACACGTCCAGCCGCGGCGGGCTGCCGGCGTGGTCCTTGAGGTCGTCGAGCAGGGCGCACTCGGCGGTCACTTCCACCTGGGCGTGGCCGAACTCGCGGTGGTGGCCCGATTCCACCTGGCCACCGAGCTGCATGGCCATGGTCTGCATGCCGTAGCAGATGCCCAGGATCGGCACGCCCGCGTCGAACACTTCCTGCGGCGCGCGCGGCGAACCGGCCTCGACGGTGGACTCCGGCCCGCCCGAAAGGATGATGCCCTTGGGCGCATACCGGGCGATCTCGGCCGGGTCGTGGTCCCAGGCCCAGATTTCGCAGTACACGCCGAATTCGCGCACCCGGCGGGCGATCAGCTGCGTGTACTGCGCGCCGAAGTCCAGGATGAGGATCTTGTCGCTGTGGATGTCGGTCATGTGGACTCAGCCCATCCTGTAGTTCGGCGGTTCCTTGGTGATCTGCACGTCGTGCACGTGCGCCTCGCGGGTGCCGGCATTGGTGACGCGCACGAACATGGGGCGCGTGCGCATCTCCTCGATGCTGGCGCAGCCCACGTAGCCCATCGAGGCGCGGATACCGCCCGAAAGCTGGTGGACGATGTTGCGCAGCAGGCCACGGTACGGCACGCGGCCCTCGATGCCCTCGGGCACCAGCTTGTCGGCGTCGGAGGCGTCCTGGAAATAACGGTCCTTGCTGCCCAGCTCCATCGCGCCCAGCGAGCCCATGCCGCGGTAGCTCTTGTAGCTGCGGCCCTGGAACAGCTCCACTTCGCCCGGTGCCTCTTCGGTGCCGGCGAACAGGCCGCCGATCATGATGGTGCTGGCGCCGGCCACCAGGGCCTTGGCGATGTCGCCCGAATAGCGGATGCCGCCGTCGGCGATCAGCGGGATGCGGCCCTTCAGCGCCTCGGCCACCATGCCCACCGCCGTTATCTGCGGCACGCCCACGCCCGCCACGATGCGGGTGGTGCAGATCGAGCCGGGGCCCACGCCCACTTTCACCGCGTCGGCGCCGGCGTCGAACAGCGCCAGCGCGGCGTCGCCGGTGACGATGTTGCCGCCGATCACCTGCAGGCTCGGGAAGGTCTTCTTAACCCACGCCACGCGGTCGATCACGCCCTGGGAATGGCCGTGTGCGGTGTCCACCACCACCACGTCCACGCCGGCCGCCACCAGCGCGTGGATGCGCGCCTCGGTGTCGCCGCCCACGCCGACCGCCGCGCCCACCAGCAGCTGCTCGTCGGCGTCCTTGGCGGAGAACGGGTTGTCGCGCGCCTTCTGGATGTCCTTGACGGTGATCAGGCCGCGCAGCGCGAAGCTGTCGTCCACCACCAGCACCTTCTCGATGCGGTACTTGTGCATCAGCTGCAGCACTTCGTCGTCGGTGGCGCCTTCGCGCACCGTCACCAGCTTGTCCTTGCGGGTCATGATGTTGCGGACCGGATCGTCGAGCTTCTTCTCGAAGCGCATGTCGCGGCTGGTCACCAGGCCCACCAGCTGGCCGCCGTCCACCACCGGCACGCCGGAGATGTTGCGGGCGCGGGTTAGCTTGATCACCTCGCCGATGGTGGTGTCCGGGCCGACGGTGAACGGTTCGCGGATGACGCCGGCCTCGAAGTTCTTCACCTGCGCCACGTGCGCCGCCTGCAGCTGCAGGCTCATGTTCTTGTGGATGATGCCGATGCCACCCAACTGGGCCATGGCGATGGCCAGCCGCGCTTCGGTGACGGTGTCCATGGCGGCCGACACGATCGGCAGGTTGAGGGTGATGCCGCGCGTAAGCTGTGTGCTCAGGCTCACGTCCTTGGGCAGGACGATGGAGTGGGCGGGTACGAGGGAGACGTCGTCGAAGGTCAGCGCTTCGGCCTGGATGCGCAGCATGGAGCGACTCCGGGGTCTGGGAAGCCGGCAATTATAGCCGCCCGGAGCCTGCCCGGGTGGTCGCCGGTGTGCGCCGCCAACCCTCAGAGCAGCCCCAGCGACAGCGCGGGCCACCAGGTGATCAGGGCCACCGCCGCCGCCAGCACCAGGAAGAACGGCACGCAGGCCCGCACCAGCTTGGTCAGCGGCTGGCCGAACCGGTACGAGGCGATGAACAGGTTCATGCCCACCGGAGGGGTGAAGTAGCCCAGCTGCAGGTTGGCCAGCATCACCACGCCCAGATGCACCGGGTGGATGCCAAAGCCCGCCGCCACCGGCAGCAGCAGCGGCGTGAGGATGACGATGGCCGAAAAGATGTCCAGCAGCATGCCCACCACCAGCAGGAACACGTTGAGCAGCAGCAGGAACACCCAGGGGCTGTCCACGTGCTCGCGCAGGGATTCAAACAGCTTGGCCGGGACCTCCTGGTCCACCAGCCAGTTCGACAGGGCCAGCGCCGCGCCCAGGATCAGCAGGATGGCGCCGACCAGGCGCATCGAATCCGCCATCACGGCAGGCAACTTTGAGAGGGGAATTTCCCTTTTGACAAAGACAGTTACGACAAGAACATAAAGTGCCGTCACAGCTGCCGCTTCGCTCGCGGCCAGTTCCCCCGAGTAGATCCCGCCCAGCACGATCACCGGCAGCGGCAGTTCCCAGGCGGTTTCCTTCAGCGCCAGCCAAAGCTCGCGGCCGTCGAAGGCGTGGCGCGCCTGGGTCACCGACCGCCCCACCCACATCGCGTAGGCCGACAGCATGCCCACCATCAACAGGCCCGGGACCACGCCCGCCAGGAACAGGTCGGGGATGGTCACCGCCGGGGTGGTGCCCATCTGCCCCGCCACGAAGCCGTAAAGGATCAGCGGCAGCGACGGCGCGAACAGCAGGCCCAGCGAGCCTCCGGCCGTCACCAGCCCCAGGCTGAAGCGTTCGTCGTAGCCGGCCTGGCGCAGCGCCGGATACAGCAGCGCACCCAGCGCCACGATGGTCACGCCCGAGGCGCCGGTGAACGCGGTGAAGAACGCGCAGGCGACGATGGCGACGATGGCCAGGCCGCCCGGCAGCCAGCCCAGCAGTGCGTTGGAAAGCCGCACCAGCCGCTTGGGCGCGCGGCTTTCCCCCAGCAGATAGCCGGCCAGCGTGAACAGCGGGATGGCGATGAGGCCGGGCATGTCGCCCAGCCGATAGATTTCCACCGTCACCACGATCAGGTCGTAGCCGGCGATGTGGAAGCCCAGCAGGGCGATGGCCGCGATCACGGCGAACAGCGGCGTGCCCAGCGCCGCGAACAGCAGGATCAGCAGCAGGCCCAGCGTCAGGCTCACGGCTCGCCGCCCATCACCGCGGCAACCGGGGGTTCCATCCACGCCGCCACCAGGAAGCGCAGGCCCATCAGTCCGAAGCCCAGCGGGATCACCAGCATCGGCACCCAGCTGGGGATGCCCGCCACGAACGGCACCGGCGCCTCGCGCTCCATGCCGACCATGCCCGCGCCCAGCCAGGCCAGGCCCAGGCACACGGCGCCGGCGGCCAGCTGCGATATCGCCCACGCCACGCGCCGGGGCCCGGGCGGCAGGAAGCGCGGCAGCGCGTCGATGGCGATGTGCTTGCCCGAACGGGTGGCGCCCAGCGCGCCCAGCAGCGCCAGGAACAGTACCCCGGCGCGGCTCACCGGTTCGGCCCAGGGCAGGCCGCTGTCGAAAGCCACGCGAAGCACGATCTGCGCCACCGACAGCAGCAGCAGCAAGCCCAGCAGCGCCGCCAGCAGTCCGTCTTCGGCCCGGTGCAGGCGGCCCAGCCAACGTCCGGGCATCAGGGCGCCTTGGGCTGCGCCAGTGCGCGGCGGATGGCCGCCAGTATCTCGGGCGAAATGGCTTTCTCGGCTTCCATCTGCGTGGTCACGCGCGCGCCGAAGTCGCGCCAGCGGGCCGCTTCGGCAGGCTCCAGCGGCCCCACCGTGATGCCCTGCTTTTTCATCGCGGCCAAGGCGGAGGCGTCATCGCGGCGGATGTTGGCGTCCATGCGCTTGCCGGCGCTGTCGAAGGCCGCGGCCAACACCGCCTGGTCCGCTGCGGATATCTTTTTCCATGCCTTGTCATCCAGCACCAGGAACCCGACCACGAAGGTCAGCGGCAGGTCCACCATGTGCTTCACCTTGCCGTGCCACTGCAGCACGATGGCGCCGCTGGGGGTGTTGACCACCGTGTCCACCAGGCCGGTCTGCAGGCTGGTGAACACGTCGCCCAGCGGCAGCGGGATGGTGTTGATGCCGCCCATCTTGAAGGTGCGCGCGGCGATCTCGTCGTTGGACGGGATCCACAGCTTGATGCCGCCCATGTCGGCCTTGGTGCGCAGCGGCCGGTCGCTCATCAGGTAGGCGAAGCCCAGGCCCGAAACGCCCAGCATGCGGATGCCGCGCTGTTCGAAGCCCTTGGCCAGCAGCGGGTCGACGCTGGCGCGCACGCGCGCCACTTCGTCCCAGCTGTCCATCAGGAACGGCAGGCTGTAGGCGGTGGCGTCGGGGTACACCAGCGACAGTTCACTGGACGTCAGCACGCCGCCCTGCAGCTGGCCCAGGCGCATCTTGCGCAGGACCACTGCGTCGTTGCCCATCACGCCGCCGGGGTAGAACTTCACGTCCACCCGGCCGGCCGTACCTTGCTTGACCTCGGCAGACGCGGCGCGCAGTTCGCGCATCCAGGCCGAGCCATCCGGAGCCAGGGTGGCGATCTTGATCACCTGCGCGGACACCGGTGAAGCCAGCAGCAGCGAAAGCACGAGGGGGAACAACAGCCTGGTCATGCGGGGATCCTTGGCGGCTTGGCGCTCAGAAATAGTCCTTGCCCGACGCCACGAGCGCCTTCGCGCGCTCCTGGGCCAGTACGTTGGTCAACGTGAAACCGGGCTCGGCCGGGTCGGCGGACAGCACTTCGTCCAGCAGGCGGTCGTGCAGCGCCTGGTCGAACACCAGGCGGGCGTAGTACTCGGCCATCAGGGTTTTGGCGTAGAGGTTGCGGCCCTGGCTCATGGCGATGGCCGCCTCGAAGTGACTGCGGCCCAGCTCGGGCTTGCCGCCCAGGGCTTCGGGGCGCAGCGAATTGAGCACGCCCAGGTACACGCGCGGCATGCCGCGCGCGTGGCCCGCGTCAGTGGCGACCACGTTGCCCAGCAGCACTTCGATCTTGGGCAGGTCGGCGATGGCGTTCCAGTCTTCGCTATTGGCCTGCAGGAAGCCGACCCAGGCTGCAGCCAGCGCGTACTGCCCGGCGATGTTCTGCCGCGGCGCGGCTTTCACGGCCGTAGTGAATGCGTCCACGTCGGCATCCAGCTGCGCGCACAGCGCTTTGTCCTGCGCGCAGGTGCCGCGGCGGGCATAGTCCAGCGCCTTGGCCGCCAGGCGTTTGGCGCGATCGCGGTCGTCGCCGGTGAAGTTGCCGGCATAGGCCCCGTTGAGCTCGGCTGCGGCGAACAGCAGCGAGGCATTGCGCTTGTCTCCGGGCACCTGCCCCTGCACCAGTCCGTCGATCAGCAGCAGGTAGGCTGGCAGCCCGTCGCGCACGGTGGCGGGGTCGTTGCTGTTGGTGACGGCGCTGCCCAGCTGGGCGGCGAACCGGTCGCTGGCCTTGCCCACCAGCGAAGCACAGCCGGCGGCCAGCATCAGGGCCAGCAGCGCGGCCAGACCAGGAAGCCAGCGGGGGCGTGCGTGGGTCATGCTCATGAGCGTGCAGCCTGCGGGGTCAATGTTGCGCGATGGTGTCGGAGGCCTCGGCGGCCTCCAGCGTGTTCTGCATCAGCGTGGCTACCGTCATCGGCCCGACGCCGCCGGGCACCGGCGTGATCCAGGAGGCGCGCTCGGCGGCGGCTTCGAAGCCCACGTCGCCCACCAGGCGGCCGTCGTCCGTGCGGTTGATGCCCACGTCGATCACCACCGCGCCGGGCTTTACCCATTCGCCCGGCACCAGGCCCGGACGGCCCACCGCCACCACCAGGATGTCGGCTTCGCGCACGTGCCGTTCCAGCACTTCGCGCGGTGTGAACTTGTGGCAGCTGGTGGTGGTGCAGCCGGCGATCAGCAGCTCGAGCACCATCGGCCGGCCCACGTGGTTGCTCACGCCCACCACGGTGGCGCTTTGGCCGCGCACGGGCCGGTCGGTGTAGGCCAGCAGCGTGGTGACGCCGCGCGGCGTGCAGGGGCGCAGGCCGAACTGGCGCAGCGCCAGGTGGCCGACGTTCTCGGGGTGGAAGCCGTCCACGTCCTTGCGCGGGTCGATGCGGTGGATCAGCCAGTTGGCATCGCGGTTCCCCGGCAGCGGCAGCTGCACCAGGATGCCGTGGATGGCCGGATCGGCGTTCAGGCGGTCGATCAGTGCCGCCAACTCGTCGTCGCCGGTATCGGCGGGCAGGTCGAAGTCGATGGCGCGGATGCCGACTTTCTTGGCGGCACGGCGCTTGTTGCGCACGTACACGGCCGAGGCCGGGTCCTGGCCCACCAGCACCACGGCCAGGCCGGGGGCCGGCTTGCCGCTGGCCACGCGGACGGCGACACGGCGGGCCAGGTCGTCCAGCAGGGCTTCGGCGATGCCTTTGCCGTCAAGGATGCGGGCGGTCATGGCGCTCCGGGGGAAGTGGGGGCGGATCGGGCGCAGAATGTCCCGGGTCGCAAGCCGCGATTATCCCCGAAGCCTTCCCTACCCCGCCATATGCCAAACGCAGACTCCACGGCCCTCGAGGCCGCCGCTTTCCGCCGACTGCTGGCCCACCTGCGCCAGCGCAGTGACGTCCAGAACATCGATTTGATGATTCTTGCCGGCTTTTGCCGCAACTGCCTGTCCAACTGGTACCAGGAGGCCGCCGACGCGGCCGGCACGCCGGTGTCCAAGGACGCCGCACGCGAGTACGTCTACGGCATGCCTTTCGCGCAGTGGAAGGCCCAGCACCAGGCCGACGCTACGCCGGAACAGCTGGCGGCCTTCGACGCCGCGCAGCGCGCCCATCCCTGACGCCAATAAAAAACGCCCCGGCAAGGCCGGGGCGCTGAATTCCCACTGACGGGAGGGAGGCTTGGACGTGGCTCAGGCGCGCTGGCGGGTGCGCTTGGCGGCCGGGCGCGCGGTGCGCGTGGCTTTGCGGGCGGTGCGCTTGGCCGGGGCTTTGGCGCCCAGCTTCACCAGCACCGGCGCGAAGCGGGTTTCGAACTCGGCCTGCGCCTGCTGCGCGAAGCCCTCGACCTGCTTCTTCACGGGGGCCAGCTTGGCCTTGGCCTGCTTGCGGAACTTGGCGACGCGGCTGCCCGCCTCGCGCGCGGCATCGTCGGCGCGCTGGCGGATGGCTTCGGGAAGCTCGGCCAGGCCGTCGATGGACTTGATGGCCTGCTTGCGGCCCAGCGAGGCGGCGCCGATGCCGGCCAGCAGCACGGTGCGCGGGCTGATTTCGGTTTTGCGGGGGCTGCGGCGGCGGGTCGTGGTCGGACGGGTCATGGGACACCTCGTTTCAGTAGGCCGGAATGGCCTTGATCGCTTTCGAGTGTGGTCGCCGGGGCTTGAGCAATCACACTAGCCCCGCTTGCGGCCGAACGTGGCCCGCGCGATGCTGGCCCTCTTTGCCGGGAGTGCGTGTCGATGGCTGCCAAGAAATCCAGCTGGGCCAAGTTTCCCCATGACGCCAAGGCCTTCGACCAGGCGGGCGACAAGCTCAAGAAAGCCTGGCCCGCACTGCACGCCGGCGACACCGAACCCTTTCCCGACGACAAGCGCGCCGCCGCGCTGATCAAGGCCGCCGGCAAGGCCGCGCCCAAGGGCATGGACGCGGCCACCTTGGCGCAGGCGCTGCAGGACGCCTGGCGCGCTTTCCATCGCGGCGATTTCCAGCAGGCGTTCGAGGGCGGTGAGGCGCTGGGGCCGGTCGGTGCCAGCGTCGCCTGCAAGGCGCTGGGCATCCACGCCACCTACCTGGTCGACGACGAGGACGAACAGCTCAAGCGCTACGAACAGGTGGGCAAGCTGGCCGAAGCCGCCATCGCCGCCCTGCCTGGCGAAGCCAACAGCCACTATCGCTTCGCCTTCGGCATGGGCCGCTACAGCCAGGGCATCAGCATCGCCAAGGCGCTCAAGATGGGCCTGGCCACCAAGGTGCGCAAGGCGCTGGAGGCCACGCTGGACCTGGCGCCCAAGCACGCCGAGGCGCACACCGCGCTGGGCCTTTACCACGCCGAGATCATCAACAAGATCGGCGCCCTGGTGGGCGGCATGACCTACGGCGCCAAGGCTTCCGAGGCCGACAAGCATCTGGCGGCGGCGCTGAAGCTGACACCCGACTCGCCCATCGCCCACATCGAATACGGCAACCTGCTGTTGCTGTTGCACGGCGATAAGCGCGAAGACGATGTCGCCGCCGCCTACGAAAAGGCCGGCAAGCTCAAGCCGCGCGACGCGATGGAAAAACTCGACGCCGAGTACGCCAAGGCGCAGTTGGAGTGACCCCTGGCGCGCGGGGCCGGGCATGAGCGACTGCGACAAGCCCGGCCCGATGAAGGCGCCGGCGCCACACGTCACGTTCGGGACGCGCCACAACCCGCCGCCGAAAGGCGCGGTGGACCGGTTCATCCGCCGCTTCAACCAGACCGCCCTGTTGATGGCCGTGTTGGCGCTCTATGCGCTGCTGGCAACGGCCGTGGCCTGGGCGCTTGCGCCGGCGCTGTGGCTGCTGGACGCATGGCCGGGCTGGACCAGCGGCGTTTCGGGGTGGCTGCATTGGCCGCTGCTGGGACTGGGCTACGCGCTGGCGCTGTGGGTGTTCGGTTTCTCGCTGTTGTGCGTCGTGCCGGTGTACAACGCGCTGCTTCCCACCCGCGCCAAGCCCTTCAAGGGCGGCTACTTCTCGATCGAGGCGGTGCCGTGGCTGCTGCACAACGGCCTGTTTTATCTGGTGCGTTTCACTTTCCTGCCCTTCGTCACGCTGACCCCGATGGGCGGCTGGTTCCTGTCGGCCATGGGCATGCGGCTGGGCAAGCGCGTTTTCATCAATACCGAATTCATCTCCGACCCGCGCCTGATCACCCTGGGCGACGACGTGGTGATCGGCGGCAGCGTGCACCTGTTCGCGCACTTTGGCGGCGGCGGCCATCTCACGGTGGCCCCGGTGGTGATCGGCGCCCGCGCCACCATCGGCGAGAAGGCTACGGTGATGGGCGACGTGCAGGTGGGCGAAGACGCGGTGGTGCTGCCCCACTCCGTGCTCCTGCCCGGCTCACGCGTGGGCGCCGGCGAAACCTGGGGCGGCATTCCCGCCCGTCCGATCCCGGCCCAGGACTGGCAGCGCATGCATGACGAGATCCGCGGGCCGGCGCGCTGAGTGCCCGCCACAGGCAAGAAAAAAGCCACCGCTGGGGTGGCTTTTTCTTGTTCGCACCGGGGTGCGCCCCGAAGGGATTTGGTGGGCGGTACAGGGCTTGAACCTGTGACCCTCGCCGTGTGAAAGCGATGCTCTACCGCTGAGCTAACCGCCCGGAAGAGAGCGCGAAGTTTACGCGGGCCGCCCCAAGCCGGTCAACCTCGGGCGCTCACCGCAGTTTGCTGGCCTGCATGGCCTGGGCCGCGGCCGGTGCGGCGAAGCTGTCGGCCCGGGCCTGGTCCCAGAACACCTGGAACACCGGGTGCTCGGGCACCGCCTCCAGCAGCTGCCCCGGCGGGACGAAGTGATGCAGCTTGGCCAGCGAACGGACCTCGGTGGACGAAACGCGGCGGATGATGTGCTCCGGGCCCAGCTCGGCCGGGTGCCGCAGGCCGGCTGCCGCCAGCAGGTCGCGCAGGGCCAGCAGGGTGTTGCGATGGAAGTTGGCCACCCGCGTGCCCTTGTCCTGCGGGTCCAGCGCGGCCTGGCGGCTGGGGTCCTGGGTGGCCACCCCGGTCGGGCAGCGGTCGGTGTGGCAGCTCTGGGACTGGATGCAGCCCAGCGAGAACATGAACCCGCGCGCCGAATTGCACCAGTCCGCGCCCAGCGCCAGGGTTCGGGCCATGTCGAAGGCGGTGACGATCTTGCCGGCGGCGCCGATGCGCACCTTCGAACGCAGGTCCAGGCCCACCAGGGTGTTGTGCACCAGCAGCAGCGCCTCGCGCATGGGCGCACCCACGTGGTCGGTGAACTCCAGCGGCGCGGCGCCGGTGCCGCCCTCACCGCCGTCCACCACGATGAAGTCGGGCAGCAGGCCGGTCTGCTTCATGGCCTTGGCGATGGCGAACCACTCCCAGGGATGGCCAATGGCCAGCTTGAACCCGGTGGGCTTGCCGCCCGAAAGCTCGCGCAGGCGATCCACGAACTGCAGCAGTTCAATCGGCGTGGCGAACGCCGAGTGCGCGGCCGGCGAGTGGCACTCCACGCCCTGCGGCACCCCGCGCGCTTCGGCGATCTCGGCGCTGACCTTGGCCGCCGGCAGGATGCCGCCCTGCCCCGGCTTGGCGCCCTGGGAAAGCTTGAGCTCGATCATCTTCACCTGCGGGTCGCGCGCGTTGGCCGCGAACCTGTCGGGGTCGAAGCGGCCGTCGTCGCTGCGGCAGCCGAAGTAGCCCGAGCCTATTTCCCAGACCAGGTCGCCGCCGTGCACGCGATGGTGGCGCGAAATCGAACCCTCGCCGGTGTCGTGGTAGAAGCCGCCCTGCTTCGCACCGCGGTTGAGCGCTAGGATGGCGTTCGCCGACAGCGAGCCGAAGCTCATCGCCGAAATGTTGAACACGCTGGCGGAATAAGGCTGCGCCCGCCCTTCGCCGATGGTGATGCGGAAGTCGTGCGTGGTGAGCTGCGCGGGCTGCAGCGAATGGTTCATCCACTCGTACTTGTCGCTGTAAAGGTCGCGCTGGGTGCCGAACGGGCGCTTGTCCAGCACGTCCTTCGCGCGCTGGTAGACGATGGCGCGCTGCTGGCGCGAGAACGGCAGCTCCACCGTGTCCGCTTCAATGAAGTATTGGCGGATCTCCGGCCCGATCGACTCGAGCAGGTAGCGAAAACGCGCCGTGAGCGGGAAGTTGCGGCGCAGCGCATGCTTTCGCTGCACCAGGTCCCACAGCCCCAGCAGGGACAGCGTGCCGAACGCCGCCACGCCATAGCCGGCGTTGTGCGACCAGGGCAAGGCCCAGGCGAACACCACGGTGAGCAGCAGCACGCCCGCGAAGGGCCAGTAGCGCGAAGGCAGCATGGTGGCTCCCAATCAATCCGTGGCGGGTGCGGCGTGGGCCGGGCGCTTTAGCTGGCGATAGATGTCCCACAGCCCGTACAGCGCCACGGCGGCGATCAGCAGCCACAGCGACTGGATCAGGACAGTCAGCCCGCCGTCGCCGCCAAGGCCACGATAAAGCAGCGGCATGATCCATCGCGCCAGGATGCCCAGCACATAGCTCGACGCCAGCACCAGGAAACCGGTGATGCGGGTCCGCTGCCAGGTAGCCACCAGCAGCAGCGCCGCGGCGGCGTCGAACACGAAATAGACAACCCCCAGCAAGAAATCCATCAGCGCTTCCCCTGTAGCGGCGAGGTGGTGCCCGGGGTGGGGGTCGAACCCACATGGCCTTGCGGCCGGGGGATTTTAAGTCCCATGCGTCTACCAGTTTCGCCACCCGGGCCAGCCAGCATGGTGCCGCATGCGTGCCGCGTCCGCCATAAAACAAAAGCCCCGCATGGGCGGGGCTTTTGAATTGGAGGCCGAGGTCGGAATTGAACCGGCGTACGCGGATTTGCAGTCCGCTGCATAACCACTCTGCCACCCGGCCGGGTAAGCGTTGCGGGAAGCTTAGCGCGTCCCGCGGCGGTTGCCACCGCCTTAAAAAACAAAACCCCGGCAAGCGGGGTTTTGTTGAAACTGGAGCGGGAAACGAGACTCGAACTCGCGACCCCGACCTTGGCAAGGTCGTGCTCTACCAACTGAGCTATTCCCGC
>NZ_JAIBFH010000287.1 GCF_019459675.1 Arenimonas sp. | reverse complement strand
GTCGAAGGGAAAGGGCGATCATCACAGCTCCGTTGATTGCTTGGCCATGGTTCCGAGAAGAGGCCGGGATCACACGCGCGATTGTACTTCTGATCTCGGAATCCACCCGTTAGCGGCAGACGTCCGCTTCGGGTCGGAAGCCGCCCTGGCGCCAGCTCTGCTCCCGGCCACAACCACTCCAAAGACCCTCATTCGACTGGCGCACATCAAAGCAGCTTCAGCTCACCGTTGTAGCCGATCGTTACTAGCACGGCACCAGCCTCGGCTTTCGTGGGCGACCAAGTCGTGATCGTGAACTGCGCGCTGTCACCAAGGCAACCGACACCGATGCCGACGATCAACGCGCCGTTGACCAGGGCGTTGACCTTGGCGATCTCGGCGGCGTTCAAAGTGCGCGCGCCGGAGAGGGTCGCCACCCGTGTCCGTGCGATGCCGTCCACGAGTACGGACTCATGACGTGCCGTTACTTTGGTCGCGCCGCAACGATAGCTCGCCTCGGAATGGCCGGCGGCCGGCTGGAATTGGCCCATGGTCAGCGTGTCCTGATCGCTGGGCTGGGCGGCCATCGCCCAAGGCGTGGCCAGATAAAGACAGAAAAGGAAACCGCGCATAGGTACTCCCGGGGTGCCGTGAAAGGGTCAGAGCCGACCGGCACCGACGGTCAACGGAGCCGGAACGCGCAAAGCCACAGCCACCCGTCATCAGCCATCCGTCGGCACTCGGTACTCGGTACTTGAGTCTCGAGTGTCGAGTCTGCACCCATCAAGCTGCGGTGCAACGGGATCACGCAGGAAGCGACCGTCCACCGATCCCCGGACTTGTGTGGAGAGCCCCTTTTATTCCCGGCCTGGCTCGGCTCGGGGGGCGAGGCGCTCGAGGAGCTCGAGCTGGCGGTTCTGCAGGGCCAGCAGGTCGTTCCACTGCTGGCCGCGCATCAGGTCCATCTTTTCGTGCAGCAGCATGATCTCGAGTTCGGCCTTGAGGTTCACCTCATAGTCGTGCAGCGCCGCGCGCCGGTCTTTGTCGGCCTGGCGGTTCTGTGACATCAGGATGATGGGCGCCTGGATGGCGGCCAGCATCGACAGGCCCAGGTTCAGCAGGATGTAAGGGTAGGGGTCGAAGGTGCTGCCGGTCTTTGCCAGCAGCAGCGCGTTGACCACGATCCAGCTGGCCAGCACCGCGAAGAACAGGAAGATGAAGGGCCACGAGCCCCCGAACGTCGCCACGGCGTCGGCCGCGCGGTCGCCGAAGCTGGACGTGCCGACGTCGTCCAGGCTGGTGTCGCGGGCGATGTGCTTGCGCCCGGCGATGTGCCGGGCGACCTTGCGTGCGGTTTCGTCCAGCGCGTCCAGGGACGGACCGAACAGTTTTCGCGCGGCGTCGTCGTCGTTCTTCATGGACGTGTGCCCCGTCAGATGGCTGCGCGGCTCGGGCCGTTGGGTTCAAGCACGATCTTGCCGTCGCGGGCGCCGCTGGCGGCGGCCTGCACGGCCTGCTTGATGTGGTCCAGGTCGTAGGTGGCCTGCACGCGCGCCTCCAGCTTGCCCTCCGCGATGAGCTTGGCGATTTCGCCGAACACCGCCATGCGCTGCGCCGGCGTGGCCTTCTTGAACCACTGCGACAGCCAGAAGCCGCGCAGCGTGATGTCGCGGAAGACGAAGTAGCGCGGCGAGATCATGCAGCGCTCGCCGCTCATCGCGCCGTAGTTCACCAGCGTGCCGCCTTCGACCAGGCAGCGGGCGAGGTTTTCGGTGGCCACGCCGCCGATGCAGTCGATGGCGAGCTTGATGGGCGCGCCGCCGGTGACGGCGTGCACCCGCTTGGGCAGGTCGTCGGCGTCCACCACCACGTGTTCGGCGCCGCTGGCCTTCACCGCGTCAACGGCCGAGGCACGGCGAACCACGTTGATGGTGTTGATGCCGCGCAGCTTGGCCAGCTGCACCAGGTAACCGCCCACGGCCGAGTTGGCCGCGTTCTGGATCACCCAGTCGCCCGGCTGCAGGTCCACGAACTCGGTGAGCATCAGCAGGGCGGTGGGCGGGTTCACGGTCAGCATGGACAGCTGCACCGGGTCCACGCCCGAGGGCAGGGCCACCAGATGCTTGGCCGGCAGGTCCAGATGGGTGGTCCACGTGCCGCAGCCCACCGGCAGCAGCACCACGGTGCCCAGGGCCAGGTTCGTCACGTCGGCGGCGGCTTCGATCACCCGACCCACGCCTTCGTTGCCGCCCACGGCCGGCAGCGGCGGCAGGATGCCGTATTCGCCGGTGAGGGTGAGTACGTCCGACGGGTTGATCGGCGCGGCCAGCACGGCCACGCGCACGTGCCCTTCGGCCAGCGGCGGCAGCTCGAAATCAACGGTGCTGATGACGTCCTGCGGCACGGGGCCGCGTTCGCTGTAGTGGGTGCGGCGGGCTTTGATCGGATGCATGGCTCAGGCCTTGTCTTGCTTCAACCAGGTGAGGCGCCAGGAAGCGCCGGTTTCGCCCATGGCCTGGGCGAGGGGTTTCAACGCGGGTTCGATTTCTTTCTCTATTTGCCAGGGCGGGTTCACCAGCAGCATGCCGCTGCCGTTCATGCGCAGCGGCGAATCGTCGGGACGCACCAGCAGTTCCACCGCCAGCACCGACTTGGCCGGCAGCGCGGAGACCTTGCGGAAGAACGGGTGCAGGCTGGGGCGCTGCTTGATCGGGTACCAGACGGCGAACATGGCCTGCGGGAATCGAAGCAGGGCGTCGGCCAGGGCGGCGACGATAAGCGGGTACTCGGCTTCCTGCGCTTCGTAGGGCGGGTCCACCAGCACCAGCGCGCGACCCAGGCGGGTGGCGCCATCCTTGGGCGGCAGCATGGCCTTGATGGCCGCGTAGCCGTCGCGGTGGTGCACGTGCGAGTGCGGGTCTCCCGACAGCAGGGCCTTGAGCGCAGCGGCTTCGTCGGCCACCACTTCACAGGCGGCGAACCGGTCCTGCGGGCGCAGGGCCTGGGACACCAGCAGGGGAGACCCCGGGTAGCTGTTGGGGGCGCCGGCCTGGCTGGCCGCCACGGCCTTGAGATAGTTGGCCAGGGCCGGAGGGCCGCTGGCCTGGCTGGCCCAGAGCTTGCGGATGCCTGCGTTGGCCTCGCCGGTCTTGGTGGCCTGGCCACCGGACAGGTCGTAGCGCCCGCGACCGGCGTGGGTGTCGAGCACGAAAAAGGCGGACTCCTTGCGCTTGAGCGCATCCAGCAGCGCTATCAGCACCAGGTGCTTGAGCACGTCCGCGTGGTTGCCGGCGTGGAAGCCGTGTCGGTAGTTCATGCCGCCAGTTTATAGGTCATGACCCCCGGCAGGGTGGCTGGCTGGCCGCCTCTGCTATCTTTCGGCGGTCCCCGGGAGCCTTGCCGATGAAAACCCTGTTCCGACTCGCCCTGTGGCTGGTGCTGGCCGCCTTCGTGCTGGGCAGCGCGCTGGTGCTGCACACGGTTTACGGCAAACCCCTGCAGATCGGCTGGTTCTACGAGCGGGTCTTCATCGAGTACGCCGTGGACGACCCGGAAATGCTCAGCAGCCTGGGTATCGTGCCGCCCTGGATGGATTGGTTCAGCGACGACCTGACCGACCGCTCCCTGGCCCGGGAGTCACGCATGCAGGCCAAGCTGCGGGACGACCTGGCCACGCTGCAAAGCTACGACCGCGCCAGCCTGGATGACAGCGCCCAGCTGTCTTACGACGTGCTGGAATATTTCCTGGACATCCAAGCCCAGGGCGAGCGCTTCAGCCACCACGACTACCCGCTCAACCAGCTGTTCGGCATCCAGAACGGCTTCCCCACCTTCCTGGCCACCCAGCATCCGGTGCGGACTTCGCGCGACGCCGAAAACTATATTTCCCGGCTGGGCAAGGCGCCGCTGATGGTGGACCAGGTAATGGAAGGCCTGCGCGCCCGCGAAACCGCCGGCATCGTGCCGCCCACGTTCGTGGTTGAGAAAGTGCTGGCCGAGATGCGCGCCTTCACCGCGGCGCCGGCCCGGGAAAACATTCTCTACACCTCGCTGGCCGAGAAGATCGGCAAGCTGCCGGCGGGCAGCCTGGCCGACGGCGATCGCGATTCGCTGCTGGCGCAGGCCGAAGCCGCCATCACCGGGCAGGTCTATCCGGCCTACGGCAAGTTCATCGCCTACTACGACGCCCTGCTGGCCAAGACCACCGGCAACCATGGCGTCTGGGCGCTCCCCGACGGCGCGGCTTACTACGCCTGGTCGGCCCGCATGCACACCAGCACCGACATGACCCCGCAGCAGATCCACCAGCTGGGTCTGGACGAGGTGGCCCGCATCGAAGCGCAGATGCACGACATCCTGGTCACCCAGGGACTCGCGGAAGGCAGCGTGGGCCAGCGCATGCAGGCCATCGCCCAACGCCCGGACCAGCTGTACCCGGACACCGACGCAGGCCGCGAAGCGATCATCGCCGACTTCACCCGAATCATCGCCGAGGTGGACGCCGGCATCGGCCCCTACTTCAACGTGCGCCCCAGGCAGGGCGTCAAGGTCGAACGCGTGCCGGAGTTCCGTGAGAAAACCGCGCCCGGCGCCTACTACAACCCGCCGGCGATGGACGGCTCGCGGCCGGGCATCTTCTCGATCAACCTGCGCAACACCGCCGAGGTGGCGCGGTTTGGCATGCGGACCCTGGCCATCCACGAGGCCATCCCGGGCCATCACTTCCAGACCACCATCCAGCAGGAACTCACCGGCGTCCCGACGTTCCGCAAGGTGCTGCCGTTCACGGCCTTCTCGGAAGGCTGGGCACTGTACAGCGAGCGGCTGGCGTGGGAAATCGGCCTGCAGCAGGACCCGCTGGACGATCTGGGCCGCCTGCAGGCCGAGATGTTCCGCGCGGTGCGGCTGGTGGTGGACACCGGCATGCACGACCAGCGCTGGACCCGCGAACAGGCCATCGACTACATGCTCGACAAGACCGGCATGCCCCAGACCGACGTGGTGGCCGAGATCGAACGCTACCTGGTGATGCCCGGCCAGGCGCTGGCCTACAAGGTGGGCATGAACAAGATCCTGACGCTGCGTGAGAAGGCCAAGTCAGCGCTGGGTCCGAAGTTCAGCCTGCGCGACTTCCACGACCTGGTGCTGACCGGCGGCGACCTGCCGCTGGAACTGCTGGAGCGCCGCGTGGACGCCTGGATCGGGCGTCAGGCCGCCACGGGGCTCACCAACAGCGACAGCGAGGCCAGCGCCACACCGATGCCGGTGGCCGCCAGCACGTCGCTGGGGTAGTGCAGGCCCAGCACCACGCGCGACATCGCCACGCTGGCGGTGAACGGCAGCAGCAGCCAGGCCAGCGCCGGGTAATGCGCCAGGGCCACCACGGTGAACGACACCGCATGCAGGGTGTGGCCGGACGGAAAGCTGAACTCGTCCAGCGGTGCGATCCACGCACGGATGCGGCCGTCGGCGGCGCACGGGCGCGGACGCTTCGTCCAGCGTTTGAGCTTGCGGTAGAGGATCAGCGCCACGGCGCCGGTGGCCGCCAGCTGTGCCGTAGCCTCCAGGCCGCGCCAGCCGTCCACCAGCACCAGGCCCGCCATCAGCGCATACCAGAAGGCGCCGTCGCCCAGGCGGCTTACGCCGCGGAAGTAGGCGCGCACCATGGCGCGTGCGCCCCAGCGGTTGGCCGCAAGGCACCAGCCGTGTTCGCGCGAAACCGTTGGCCGGGCGCGGGCGCTCATGCCGCCCGCCGCCGCTCGTTGATGGACGCCAGCAGCAGGGCGAAATCGAGGGCGACCCGGTCCGGGTTCAGATGCAGCACCGCCCTGCGCCCTGCGGCCCCCAGCGCCTCCAGGTCGGGCCGCAGCGCCGTGGCGTGGAAGGCCTCCAGGAAATCGTCTTCCGCGCCGAATGCGGCGGTTGCGCCGTGCATCCCGTCGCGCAGGTGCTCGCGCGCCGCGCCGTAGTCGAAGGCCACGGTGGCCAGGCCGCTGGCCATGGCCTCGAGGGTTACGTTGCCGAAGGTTTCCGAAAGGCTGGGGAAGCAGAACAGGTCGGCGCTGGCGAAATGGCGCGACAGGCTTTCACCCCTCTGCACGCCGGTGAAGATGAAGTCGGGGTTGGCCGCCTGCAGTTCGGCGCGCGCCGGGCCGTCGCCCACCCAAACGAAGCGGGCATCGGGGCGCTCTTGCTGCAGCCGGCGGAAACAGCGCACGGCCAGCGGCAGATTCTTCTCGGGCGCGATGCGGCCCACGCTGAGCACCACCGGACCGTTGCCCGCCCCCCAGGATTCGCGCAGCGACGTGTCGCGCCAGGCCGGGTGGAATTCGCGGGTGTCCACGGCGCGTCCCAACCGCTGCACATGGCGGAAGCCCTGCTGGGTCAGCGATTCCTGCAGCTCGCGGGTTGGCACCAGGGTGGCGTCGGCCTTGTTGTGGAAACGGCGCAGCCATGAAAACACCCAAGGGCTCAGGAAGCCGGCGCCGTAGCGACCCACATAGTCGTCAAAGCGGGTGTGGAAACCGGTGGCCACCGGAATGCCCATGCGCCGGCAGGCGCGCAGGGCGGACCAGCCCAGGGGGCCTTCGGTCGCGATGTAAACGGCGTCCGGCCGCTGCGCCTGCCAGCGCGCCGTGAGCCGCTTGCCGGCCGGCAGGCCGAAGCGCAGGCCCGGGTAGCGCGGTATGGGCGCGCCCTCCACCAGCATCACGTCGGGGTCGGGCCGCGGGTTCTCGTCGTCGCGCTGGGGGCGCACGACGCCCACGGTGTGGCCTAGCTGGCGCAGCCCCTGTTCCAGCGAGTGCACGGTGAGGGCGACGCCGTTGACGTCCGGCGGATAGGTTTCTGTCACCAGTTCCACGTGCAGCTGTCTGTCCATGGCTGCCAGTGTTGCGCCGGAAAATGCCAGCGGCATGACGGGGCGATGGCACGGATGTGACGCCGGCGCCGGGTTCAGCGGGCCTGGATGTTGAGCGTGTAGCCGATCTCCTGCAGGGACTCGCACTCGGTGTCCAGGTTGGACCGGGTGAGGGGATGGTTTTCCAGCCAGCGCCCCGGCAGGCCCAGCGTCAGGGCCGAGCCATCCGCTTCAAGGTGGGGGCTGGGCAGCGGTTCGCGGTCGTGGCTGCGGTGCAGCAGCACCGCCAGGCGCAGCAGCAGGACGCAGCGTTGGGTACTGGCCACCAGGCGGTCGGGCAGTTTGTTGAAGCTGCCCTGGCTGAGCGTGCGGCGATGGTTGCGCACCAGCGCGGCCAGGATCTGCTGTTCGGTGCGCGAAAAGCCGGCGATGTCGGAGTGCTCCACCACGTAGGCGCCGTGCTGGTGGTACTGGCTGTGGGCGATGGCCAGGCCAAGTTCATGGATACTGGCCGACCACGACAGCAGGCGCCGGTCGTCGGGCTCCAGCGCCCAGTCGGCTTCCACCTGGTCGAACAGGGCCAGCGCCGTGGCTTCAACCCGCTTCGCCTGCACGGGGTCCACGCCGTATCGGCGGCTGAGCGACGCGATCGACGCCTCGCGCGGATCGGTGTCGCTGGCGCGACCGATCAGGTCGTACAGCACGCCTTCGCGCAGCGCGTTGTCGCTGATGTGCATGCGCGTGATGCCCAGCTCGGCGAACGCCGCGTCCAGCACCAGCAGGCCGCCGGCGATGATTGAACGGCGTTCGGAGGAAAGCCCGGGCAGGCGGATGTCCTCGAGCCGGTCGAAGCCCAGCAGCCGTTCGCGAATGGCGTCGATGCTCTCGGGGGTGATCGACACCTTGGTCAGCTTCATGGCGATGGAGATGTCGCAGATGGCCTTGATGGTGCCCGACGCGCCCATCGCGTCGTGCCAGCCGCGGGCGCGATAGGCGCTGGCGAACTGCTGGAACTCGGCGGTGATCTCGGTGCGCGCTTCCTTCCAGCGCTTCTTGGAAAGTTGCCCGTCTGCGAAGAATCGCCGTGTGGTGGCGATCGACCCCATCTGCAGGCTTTCGCGCTCCACCGCCTCGTAGCCTTGCCCGATGATGAACTCGGTCGAACCACCGCCGATGTCCATCACCAGCCGGCGCTTGCCCTCCGGCGACGGGCTGCCCCTGGCCACGCCCTGGTAGATCAGGCGCGCTTCCTCGCGGCCGGCCACCACGTCGATACCGTGGCCCAGCGCGGTTTCAGCCGGCATCAGGAAGATGCGCGGGTTGCTCAGCGCGCGCACGGTGTTGGTGGCGATGGCGCGCACGCGATGCGGCGGGATGGCGCGCAGCCTCTGCCCGAACCGGGCCAGGCACTCCAGCGCTCGCGGCATCACGTCGGGGTTAAGGCCGCCCCGGCCGTCCAGGCCCTCGGCCAGGCGCACGCTTTCCTTGATGCGGTCGACGATGCGCAGCTGGCCCATCGTGTAGCTGGCCACCACCATGTGGAAGCTGTTGGAGCCCAGGTCGATGGCTGCAAGCAGTTCTCCATCCTTCAGCGGCTGTTCGGCTTCAGTGGGCATGGCCGGTCATCCGCATAGTTTGGCGAGCAGCGCGCCTTGGGCAGAGTAGGGCATCTCTCCCTCGGTCGGCGACACCCGGTCGTAGCTGCCGTCTTCGCGCAGCTGCCAGGCATTGAGGTTGTCGGACAGGTAGTTGCCCAACTCTTCGTCGAACACCCGCCTTGCCAGCGCCGGGTCCTCGATCGGGAAGCATGTTTCCACCCGGCGCAGCAGGTTGCGCTCCATCCAGTCGGCGCTGGAGCAGAAGATCTCGGGCTTGCCGCCGTTCGCGAACCAATACACCCGGCTGTGCTCGAGGAAGCGGCCAATCACCGATCGCACCGTGATGTTGTCCGACACGCCCGGCACGCCCGGACGCAGGCAGCAGGCGCCGCGCACGATCAGTTCGATCTTCGCGCCGTCCTGCGAGGCTTCGTACAGGGCGCGGATGACGTGCGGTTCGTTGATGGCGTTCATCTTGGCGATGATGTGGCCGCCCTTGCCGGCGCGGGCGTTCTTCGCCTCCTGTTCGATCTTCTTGAGCAGGCCCTTGTGCAGGGTGAACGGCGACTGCAGCAGCTTGCGCAGCTTGATCTTGGGCGCCAGGCCCGACAGCTGGTGGAAAATGTCGTGCACGTCGGCGGCGATGTCCGGGTCGGCGGTCATCAGGCCGATGTCGGTGTACAGCCGCGCGGTGCCAGCGTGGTAGTTGCCGGTGCCCAGGTGCACGTAGCGCTGCAGTTTCTTGCCCTCGCGCCGCACGATCAGCATCATCTTGGCGTGGGTCTTGTAGCCCACCACGCCGTACATCACCTGCACGCCGGCTTCCTGCAGCTGGTCGGCCAGGCGGATGTTGGCCTCTTCGTCGAAGCGCGCGCGCAGCTCCACCACCACCGTCACGTCCTTGCCGTTGCGGGCGGCGGTGATCAGGTGGTCGATGATCTTGCTGTCCTTGCCGGTGCGGTAAAGCGTCTGCTTGATCGCCAGCACGTCGGGGTCGTTGGCGGCCGAGGCCAGCAGGTCCAGCACCGACTGGAAGCTCTGGTACGGGTGGTGCAGCAGCACGTCGCCGCCGCGGATGGACTTGAACGGCGTGTCCTCGTCCAGCTCCGCCGGCAGCTGGCGGAACGGCCGGAACTTGAGTTCGGGGCGATTGACCAGGTCGTAGACCTGGGTGACGCGGTTGAGGTTCACCGGACCGTTGATGCGGTAAACGGCGTTCTCGGTGAGGCCGAAGTTCTGCAGCAGGATATTGAGGATGGGCTTGGGGCAGTGCTCGGCGATTTCCAGGCGCACGGCGGGCCGGAAGCCGCGGCTGGCCAGTTCATCCTTGAGCGCGCTGGCGAGGTTTTCCACTTCCTCCTCGTCAACGAACAGCTCGGAGTTGCGGGTGACGCGGAACTGGTAGGCGCCCTTGACCTTCATCCCGATGAACAGGTCGTCCACGAACGCCGTGAGCACCGCCGACAGCAGCACGAAGTCGTGCTCGCCGCCGGACACTTCCGAAGGCAGCTTGATGATTCGGGGCAGGGAGCGCGGCGCGCGCACGATGGCCATGCCGCCGTGGCGGCCGAACGCGTCCTTGCCTTCCAGCACCACCACCACGTTGAGCGATTTGTTGAGGATGCGCGGGAACGGATGCACCGGGTCCAGGCCCAGCGGCGACAGCACCGGCAGCAGCTCTTCCAGGAAGTACTTGTGCAGCCAGCGCTTCTGCTTGGCGTTCCAGGCCTCGCGGCCGAGGATGCGGATGCCCGCGTCGTTGAGCTCGGGCCGCAGCGTTTCGTTCCAGTAGCGGTACTGGTCCTCCACCAGGGCCGCGGCCTTGTCGTGGATCAGCTCCAGGGCGCGCGTCGGCGCGATGCCGTCGGGCGGCAGCGGGCCGCCGAACTGCTGGGCCGTGCGCACGGTGGCGGCGCGGATCTCGAAGAACTCGTCGAGGTTGGTGCACGAGATGCACAGGTACTTCAGGCGCTCGAGCAGCGGCACGCGCGGGTCGCGGGCCTGGGCCAGCACGCGGAAATTGAACTCCAGCTGCGACAGCTCGCGGTTGAGGTAGAGCTCGGGCGAATGCAGGTCGATGGCGTCGGGGCTGTCTGGGGTCATGGCGGGTGCGTGTGGGGTCTTGGGCGGCGGGGCGCAGGCCGGGTCTGGGGCCAGTTTACGCTGGCCGGGTGCGTCGCTGGACGATCAGGCGCCGGTGCCGTCGCGGGCCCGCACCCGGTCCTGGCCGAATACGCAGGCGAACGTGCTGCCCTTGCCGACCTCGCTTTCGATTTCCAGCCGCCCCTGGTGCAGGTTCAGCACGTGCTTGACGATGGACAGGCCCAGCCCGGTGCCGCCCGATTCGCGTGACCGGCTGGTGGACACGCGGTAGAAACGCTCGGTGATGCGCGGCAGGTGCTGGGCCGGGATGCCGTAGCCGCTGTCGCGCACGGCCAGCCGGGCGCCGCCGTCGGCGGTGCGCTCGAACCGGATGGTGATCTCACCGCCGGTGGGCGTGTAGCGCACCGCGTTGCTGACCAGGTTCGAGAAGGCGCTGTGCAGCTCCTTGGTGGAGCCCGTCAGGTCGATCCCGGCCGTGTCCTCGACGCGAACCACGTGCCGACCCTGGCTGAGCGCCTCGGCCTCGCGACGCAGGGTGACCAGCATGGACGCCATCGACAGCGGCTCCTCGGGCAGGTGCTCCTGGGCCTCGAGCCGAGACAGCGTCAGCAGGTCCTCCACCAGCTGGGTCATGCGCTGGGACTGCCGGCGCATTTCCTCGACCATCACCGCCAGGTCGGGGTGTTCCTCGGGTTCGATCATGTCCAGGTAGCCGTGCACCACGGTCAGGGGCGTGCGCAGCTCGTGCGAGACGTTGGCGACGAAGGCGCGGCGCATCTGCTCCAGCCGCATCAGCTTGGTGACGTCGCGCACCACCACCAGCCACTGGGTGGGCGAGTTGGTGATCAGCCGGAGGCTGATGCGCACCAGCGGGTCGGTCGGGCTGGCGAGGTCGGTCATCGGTTCATCTGTATGGCCGGCGGCCAGCCAGTCGCGCACGCGCGGCTGGCCTTCGAAGCTGTCGAGCAGGGCCGCGCCCAGG
>NZ_JAIBFH010000244.1 GCF_019459675.1 Arenimonas sp. | reverse complement strand
GTCACTTCCTGCGATTTAAAAGGCCCTGCCATGAGCAGGAAGTGACCCTCGCTTCCGCGGTGGCGCCGGCACCGTGTGCGTCCCAGCACCGGGTGAAGAACAAAAAAAGGCGGCCCGCGAGGGCCGCCTTCTTGATGGGCTGCGGGTGGCTTACTTCACCAGGCGCAGCGTCATCGGGTAGCGGTAGGCGACGCCGTCCTTGGCCTTCAGCGACGCGATGATGATCAGCACCAGCGCACCGATGCCGACGATGATCATGATCGGCACCGCGATCAGCAGGCCGATGCCCAGCGTGACGATGGAGAAGACCGTCAGCGCCACCATGATGATGGCGATGGTGATGTTGAAGTTCAGCGCTTCCTTGCCCTGGTTGTCCACGAACGGCATCGTGTCTTTCTTGACCAGCCAGATCACCAGCGGGCCGATGAACGTGCCCCAGCCGCCGAAGGCGCTGGTGAGCAGGCCGCCCAGCAGGGCCGACAGGTGGGCGAACATGGCCCACATGCGCTCGTCTTCGGAGATGGTGCTGGTCATCGGCGGGGGCATGTCGCCCATCGGCGGAGGCGTGTTTTCCATCGGGTCGGACATTGGTTTTCCCCTTACGTTGCGGTCGGCATTCCGCCTCGCGGCGGGTTTATCGACCACTGTCACGCCTTGTGAAGACACTGTCAAGGCAACCGCGCGTCACGCCTCGCCGGCCACCATCATCCGGCCCACCAGGATCGAGCCCACGGCAACGTGCGAACGGCGGTCCACGTCGGCACCCACTGCTTCGATGGCCTGGAAGATGTCCTGCATGCGCCCGGCGATGGTGAGTTCGTCCACCGGATGCGCGATTTCGCCGTTCTCGATCCAGAAGCCGGCCGCGCCGCGCGAGTAATCGCCCGTCACGTTGTTGGCGCCCTGCCCCATCAGTTCAGTCACCAGCAGGCCCCGGCCCATGCCGCGCGCCATGTCCTTCAGGCCATCGGCATTGGCCGTGACTTCCAGGTTGTGCACGCCGCCGGCGTTGCCCGTGCTCTGCAGCCCGAGCTTGCGCGCCGAATAGCTGCCCAGCAGGTAACGCGCCAGCACGCCGTCGCGCACGATGTCCGAATCCACCGTGGCCACGCCCTCGGCGTCGTACCCGGCCGAGCGCAGGCCGCGCATGATGTGCGGGCGCTCCACCAGGTTGAACCACGGCGGCAGGATGCGCTGGCCCGCGTGGTCGAGCAGGAAGCTGGCGCGGCGGTACAGCGCGCCGCCGGAGATGGCGCCCAGCAGATGGCCGATCAGGCTGCGCGCCATTTCCGGCGCGAACAGCACCGGGTAGTCGCCGGTCTTAATGGGCCGCGGGTCCAGCCGCGCCACGGTGCGTTCGGCGGCCTTGCGGCCCACCTGCACCGGCGACTCCAGGTCGTCGGGCGACAGACCGCTGGAATACCAGTAGTCGCGCTGCATGGCGTCACCGCTGCCGGCAATCAGCGACAGGCTCAGCGAATGGCTGGTGCTGCGTTCGGCGCCCACGAAGCCGTGGCTGTTGGCGTACACCGACACGCTTTCACCGCTGTGCATGCCGGCGCCGTCGGAGTTGGCGATGCGGGCATCGGCGGCGCGGCCGGCCGCCTCGGCTTCCACCGCCAGGGCAATGGCCCGGTCGGCGTCCAGCGCCCAGGGGTGCCAGCCGTCGAACTCGCGCAGGTCGCGGGCCATGCGGTCGGCATCGGCCAGGCCGGACGCCGGGTCGGCTTCGGTATGGCGGGCGATGGCGCAGGCCATCTCCACCGTGGACGCCAGGCTGGCCGGCTGCAGGTCGGCGGTGCTGGCGCTGCCCTTGCGCTGGCCGAAGTAAACCGTAACGCCGACGCTGCGGTCCTGGGTGCGCTCCACCGTCTCCACCTCGCCCATGCGCACGTTCACCGACAGGCCACTGTCCTCGCCCACGGCCACTTCGGCCTGGCTGGCGCCCAGCGCGCTGCACTGGCGCAGGACATCGCGGGCCAGGCCCGAAAGCCGGTCCAGCCGGGCCAGGGAATCGTCGGAAGCTGCGGTGAGGGTGGTCATGGGCGTATCCTTTCGCTCCGGGTAGGCGGTGAAGCATGCATAGCGACGATCAATTCGAAGAAGAAGAGGATTTCGGCCCCAGCCGCAGCGAACAGCGCCGCGAAGCGCTGGGCGTGCTGACGCTGGCCCTGCAGCTGGTGCAGCAGAGCGACGCGCGCATCGGCCAGATCCCCATGGACGAGGACCTGCGCAAGCTGGTGCTGTCGACCAAGCGGATCACCGCCCAGATCGCCCGCAAGCGCGCCGTGCAGTACCTGGCCAAGATGATGCGGCGCGAGGAAGACGACGCCCTGCAGGCCATCCGCGCCGCGATCGACCACGACAAGGTCGAGGGCCGGCGCGAGGCCGCCCAGCTGCACCGCGTCGAGTACTGGCGCGACCGGCTGGTGGCGCTGGGTGACGAAGCGCTGTCGGACCTGCTGCTGGAATACCCCGCCGGCGACCGCCAGCAGCTGCGCCAGCTGGCGCGCAACGCGCAGCAGGAAAAGCTGAAGAACAAACCCCCGCATTCGTCGCGCGAACTGTTCCGTGAGCTGCGCGAGCTGATCATGGCGGGCGTGGCCGGCGACGCCGCGGCCGACACCGACCTGGACGACGACACCGACCTGCCCGGCGAAGCCGACCGCTTCTGAGGGCATCACGCCCGCGTGCCGCCGATGGTCATCGCGTCGATCTTCAGGGTGGGCTGGCCCACGCCCACCGGCACGCTCTGGCCGTCCTTGCCGCAGATGCCCACGCCTTCGTCCAGCGCCAGGTCGCGGCCGACCATGCTCACGCGGGTCATGGCCTCGGGGCCGTTTCCGATCAGCGTGGCGCCCTTCACCGGCCGCGTGATCTTGCCGTCCTCGATCAGGTAGGCCTCGGTGGCCGAGAACACGAACTTGCCGCTGGTGATGTCCACCTGGCCACCGCCGAAGTTGGGCGCGTACAGGCCCTTCTTCACCGACGCGATGATCTCGGCCGGGTCGTAGTTGCCGGCCAGCATGTAGGTGTTGGTCATGCGCGGCATCGGCAGGTGGGCGAAGCTTTCGCGCCGGCCGTTGCCGGTGGGCGCCATGCCCATCAGGCGCGCGTTGTGGGTGTCCTGGATGTAGCCGCGCAGGATGCCGTCCTCGATCAGCGTGGTGCACTGCGTGGGCGTGCCCTCGTCGTCGATGTTGAGTGAGCCGCGGCGACCGGCCAGCCTGCCGTCGTCGACGAAGGAGACGCCCGGCGCGGCCACGCGTTCACCGATGCGGCCGGCGTACACCGACGTGCCCTTGCGGTTGAAGTCGCCTTCCAGGCCGTGGCCCACCGCTTCGTGCAGCAGCACGCCCGGCCAGCCCGGGCCCAGGACCACCGGCAGCGTGCCGGCCGGCGCTTCCACCGCATCCAGGTTCACCAGCGCCTGGCGCAGCGCTTCGCGCGCCACGGCCTGCGGCCGGCCTCCGGAAAAGAGTTCGGCGTAGCCGTAGCGGCCACCGGCGCCGGAATAACCCTGTTCGCGCCGGACGTCCTGCTCAACGATCACCTGCACGTTGAAGCGCACCAGCGGCCGCACGTCCGACGCCAGCTTGCCGTCGCTGCTGGCCACCAGCACGGTGTCCACGCCGCCGGCCAGGCTGACGATGACCTGCTTCACGCGCGGGTCCTGTGCTCGCAGCCACTGGTCCACTTCGCGCAGCGTCTGGATCTTGAGGTCGGTGGCCATTTCGTCGATCGGGTCCACCGGCGCATACAGCGCGCGGCCCGGCACCACCACGCGCTGGCCGCCGGCCGCGCTGGCGCCGCTGCGGCTGATGGCGCGCGCCGCGCCGGCCGACTCCAGCAGCGCGTCGGCGCGGATGTCGTCCGAATACGCGAAGCCGGTTTTTTCGCCGCTGACCGCCCGCACGCCCACGCCCTGTTCGATCGAGTGCGAACCGTCCTTGACGATGCCGTCTTCCAGGCTCCAGCCCTCGCGCCGGCTGTGCTGGAAATACAGGTCGCCGTAGTCCACGCCCGGGCCCATCAGCCGGCCAAAGGCCGTGTCCAGTGCGTCAAGACCCAGGCCGGTGGGGGTGAGGAGCCGCGCTTGGGCGAGTTGCAGGGTGTTTGGCATGGTCACTTGGGTTGATGGGCTCGGTTTTATCTT
>NZ_JAIBFH010000204.1 GCF_019459675.1 Arenimonas sp. | reverse complement strand
CATCGACGGCTGCCAGGCCGAGTACGTGCTGGTGCCCGATGCCATGGTCAACCTGGCGCCGGTGCCCGATGGCTTGAGCGATGAACAGGTGTTGATGTGCCCGGACATCATGTCCACCGGTTTCGGCGGCGCCGAACGGGCAGGCATCCGTATCGGTGACGTGGTGGCCGTGTTCGCGCAGGGCCCGATCGGGCTGTGCGCCACGGCGGGCGCCAAGCTCAGCGGCGCCAGCGTGGTGATCGGCGTGGACCGGCTGCCCGACCGCCTGGCGATGTCAGGCAGGATGGGCGCCGACCACATGGTGGACAGCAGCAAGGTCGACCCGGTGGAAGAGATTCTTCGCCTGACCGGCGGGCGCGGCGTGGACGTCGCGATCGAGGCGCTTGGCACCCAGGCCACGTTCGAGGCCGCGCTTCGCGTGCTGCGCCCGGGCGGCACCTTGTCCAGCCTGGGCGTGTACTCCACCGACCTGACGATTCCGCTGGGCGCGTTCGCCGCCGGCCTTGGCGACCACCGCATCGTTACGTCGCTGTGCCCGGGCGGCAAAGAACGCATGCGCCGGCTAATGTCGGTGATCGAGGCTGGCCGGGTGGACTTCAGCGCCATGGTGACGCACCGCTACAAGCTCGACGACATCGAGGCGGCCTACGACCTGTTCAGCCACCAGCGCGACGGCGTGCTCAAGGTTGCGTTGACGCCGTGACCCGTGCGGCGCACGGGCACCCACGGGTCAGGCAGCACGTTGTTTCAGCCCGCCGGCGCGTCGCCCAGGAAGGCTGATGCGCTGGCGGCGGCGGCATCCACCGCGATCTTGGCGGACATCAGCTTGGCCTGGCTGGCGGTCAGCCCGGCCTGGGCGGCGTTGATCTCGGCGCGCACGGCGGTTACCGCCGCCGTGGCGGCGTCTGCGGCGGCGCGGTCAGCGTCCACCTGTTCACGCGTCACCTCGCCCCGGGCTGCCTGGGCTTCGGTGCCGGCAAGCTGCTTTTCGGCGTCCATCCGGGCCTGGTCGGCAAGCTCGAGGTTGCTGCGGGCGGTGGCCAGTTTGGCCTGCGCACCATCGAGCGAGATGCGCGCGGCCTGCACGGCCGATACGGCCGTCTCAAGCCGGGCCTGGACCTGGGCGCGCTGCCCCGGCGCGGCTTCCTGGGCCAGAGCGGGGGTTGCTGCGGCGCACAGCGCGATGGCAAGCAGCCAGGGTGCAGGGCGCCGAAAGGAGGTCATGTTCACGCGGGCTCCGGGTGCTGTGGTCTTCAGGTCCGAGTCTAGCGCCTGCCCACCCCGCCTCGCCAACCCTTGCCTGCATGCACCCGGATGGGGCAAAAGGAAGCAATGAAAAACATTGAAACGGTGGACGTTGCCATCATCGGCGCGGGATCCGCTGGGCTGGCGGCCCTGCGGCAGGTGCGCAAGCGCACGGAGAGCTTCGTCATCATCAACGACGGGGCTTACGGCACCACCTGCGCACGCGTGGGCTGTATGCCGTCCAAGGCGCTGATCGAAGCCGCGCATGCCTTCCACGCCCGCCGTCGGCTGGGCACCTTCGGCATCCGCGGCGGCGAAGCGCTGTCGGTGGACCTGCCGGCGGTGATGGCGCGCGTGCGCGAACTGCGCGACTTTTTCGTGGCCGGCGTGGTCAAGGCCACCGACGCGCTGGACGAACGCAGCATCGCCGGCCGGGCGCGCCTGCTGGGCGCCGGCCACCTGGCCGTGGGCGAGAGGGAGTTCCGGGCCAAGCGCATCATCCTGGCCCCCGGCTCGCACCCGATCGTGCCCGGGCCTTGGCGCGCGTTTGGCGACCGGGTGCAGACCAGCGACAGCATTTTCGAACTCCCCACCCTGCCCCCGCGCGTTGCCGTCATCGGCCTGGGCGCCATCGGCATCGAGTTCGCGCAGGCCATGGCGCAGCTGGGCATCCAGGTGACAGCGTTCGGCCGCGGCACTCGGCTGGCGGGCCTGACCGACAGCAAAGTGAATGCCGCGATGCGCGCCGTGCTCGACCAGCAGCTCACGCTGTGTACCGACGGCGACGCCGAGCTGAGCGAAGCCGAAGGCGGCATCGCCGTGAGCGCCGGCAACACCCGGGTGGTGGTGGACCAGGTGCTGGTGGCCATCGGCCGGCGGCCCAACCTGCAGGGCATCGGGCTGGCGTCGCTGGGCGTGGCGCTGGATGAGCGCGGCATGCCGCCCTGGGACCCGACCACCACGCGCATCGGCGACCTGGACGTGTTCCTGGCCGGCGACGCCAACGGCCACGCCGCGCTGCTGCACGAGGCGGCCGACGAAGGCTATATCGCCGGCTACAACGCCGTGGCCGATGACCCCACCTGTTTCGCACGCCGCACCCCGATCGGCATCGTGTTCGCGGAGCCGGGCATCGCCACCGTGGGCCAGCGCCACGCTGACATCGCGCCGGGCACGGCGTTCGAGGGTGAAGTGGACTTCAGCCGCCAGGGCCGCTCGCGCGTCGCGCAGCGCAACGTCGGCCTGCTGAGGATCTATGCCGCGCGCGAAGGCGGCAAGCTGCTGGGCGCCGAGATGTGCGCGCCTGCCGCCGAACACATGGTGCACCTGCTGGCGCTGGCCATTGGCCAGGGCTTGAGCGTGCAGGACCTGCTGCGCCTGCCCTTCTACCATCCCGTGATCGAAGAAGGCCTGCGCACCGCGCTGCGCGACCTGGCCAGCCACTACCCCATGGACCCGTCCGACCTCGCCTCTTGCCCGTCGTCCAAGGCCGAGGCGCTGAGCTGAGCCTCAGGCCGACTTCTTCAGCGACAGCGCGTTGATGCAGTAGCGCAGCCCGGTGGGCGCCGGGCCGTCGGGGAAGACGTGGCCCAGGTGGCCGCCGCAGGTGCTGCAGGTGTTTTCGATGCGCTGCATGCCGTGGGTGTTGTCGGCGATGTAGTCCACCACGTTGTCCTTCAGCGGCTGGGTGAACGACGGCCAGCCGCTGTGCGACTCGAACTTGGCCGTAGCGTCGAACAGCGGCGTGCCGCAGCCGGCACACTCATAGATGCCCGGCTCATGCAGGCCGCACATTTCGGAGCTGAAGGCGCGCTCGGTGCCGGCCTGGCGCATCACGCGGAAGGCGTCGTGGCCCAGCAGGGCCAGCCACTGGGCGTCGGTTTTCTCAACGCGGCGATCCGGTGCGGGATTGCCTTTCGAGGCGCGCTCGAGCGCGGTTTTCCAGGTGTGCATGCGGGGCTCCGGCTGCGGGGTATGCCCTCAATCTGGGGCCGCGGGCGGCCCCGATCAAGCGCCGAGGCGGATCAGTCCACGTACACCGTCTTGATGTTCATGAACTCGTGGATGCCGTGCTCGGCCAACTCGCGGCCATAGCCCGACGCCTTGGTGCCGCCGAAAGGCAGCCGAACGTCGCTGCGCACGATGGCGTTGACGAAGCAGGCGCCGGCCGCAATCCGCCGCGCAGCTGCCTCGCCGCGCGCCGCATCGCGGGTCCAGACGCTGGCGCCCAGGCCGAAGGCGGTGTCGTTGGCGATGCGCAGCGCGTCTTCCTCGTCCCGGGCGCGGATGACCGCGGCGACGGGGCCGAACAACTCTTCGTCATAGGCCGGCATGCCCGGCACCACGAAGTCCAGCACCGATGCCGGATACAGCGTGTCGCCCTCGCCCGGCTCACAGCCCAACAGCGGCCTGGCGCCCTTGGCGATGCTGGCCTGGACCTGCTTGTGCAGCTCGTCACGCAGGTCGGCGCGGGCCATGGGGGCCAGGCCGGTGTCATCGGACGACGGGTCGCCGGCGACCAGCCGCGCACTGGCCTGCACGAACCGGCTGACGAACGCATCGGCAATCGCGTCCACCACGATGAAGCGCTTGGCCGCGATGCAGGTCTGCCCGGCATTGCCAAAGCGCGACAGCACCGCCATGCGCACCGCCAGGTCGATATCGGCATCTTCCAGCACGACGAACGGGTCGCTTCCACCCAGTTCCAGCACGCACTTCTTGAGATGCTTGCCGGCCGTCGCCGCCACCGATCGCCCGGCCCGCTCGCTGCCGGTGAGCGTGACGGCCTTGATGCGTGGGTCGCCGATCACCTCGGCGGCCTGTTCACTGTCGATGTGCAGGACGGTGAACACGCCGGCCGGAACGCCCGCGGCGGTCAGCACGTCGGCGATGGCGTCGGCGCAGCGCGGCACGTTGGTGGCGTGCTTGAGCACCGCCACGTTGCCGGCCATCAACGACGGCGCGAGGAACCGGAACACCTGCCACAGCGGAAAATTCCAGGGCATGATCGCCAGCACCGCGCCGATCGGCTGGTAGCTGACGTAGCTGCGCGCGGCGTCGGTGCTGATGGCCTGGTCGGCCAGGTAGCGGCCGGCGTTGTCGGCGTAGTACTCGCAGCCTGCGGCGCACTTCTCGATCTCGGTCAGGGCCTCGCGGCGAAGCTTGCCCATGTCGCCGGTCATCAGCGCGGCGATCGCATCGCGCCGCACCCTCAGCACGGCCGCCACGTTGCGCAGGCAGGCGCCCCGGTCGGCCAGCGGCAGCGCCGCCCAAGCCGGAAACGCCCAGGCTGCGGCAGCCAGCGCCGCTTCGATGTCAGCCTTGCCCATGTTCTGGTACCGGCGCACTTCGCCGGTATAGGGGTCACGGTTCTCGATACTCATGCCTCAACCTTCCTGTAGCGCCATCTGCATGTCGCGCTGGCGCTTCTTCTCATCACGGGTCATCAGCCACCAGCCGATCACCGCGGCGATGGACACCGCCAGGATCATCAGGGTGGCCAGCGCATTGATCTTCGGGCTCAGGCCCAGCCGCACCGACGAGAACACCTTCATCGGCAGCGTGGTGGACGACGGACCCGACACGAAGCTGGCGATCACCAGGTCGTCCAGCGACAGCGTGAAGGCCAGCAGCCAGCCCGACACCAGGGCCGGGGCGATGATGGGCAGGGTGATGACGAAGAACACCTTCAGCCGGTTGGCGCCCAGGTCCATCGCCGCCTCTTCCAGCGACCGGTCCAGCTCGCCCAGCCGCGACGAGATCACCACCGTGACGAACGCCATGCAGAACGTGACGTGTGCAATCCAGATGGTGAGCATGCCGCGCTGCTCGCCGATGCCGATGATCGGCCCGATGGACACGAACAGCAGCAGGATGGACAGGCCGGTGATCACCTCGGGCATGACCAGGGGCGCCGTGATCAGCGCACCAAACAGAGTCTTGCCGCTGAAATCGCGGAAGCGCGTCATCACCATGGCCGCCATCGTGCCCAGCACCACCGACGCGCAGGCGGTCCAGAAGGCCACCTTCACGCTGACCCAGGCGGCCGCCATCATCTGCTGGTCGCGGAACAGCTCGCCGTACCACTTCACCGAAAAGCCCGACCACACCGTGACCAGGCGCGATTCGTTGAACGAATACACGATCAGGCTGAGGATGGGCGCATAAAGGAAGACGAAGCCCAGCACCAGCATCGTCAGCGTGAATTTCGAGTTTCGAGGCTGGCTCATGACAACCTCGACTCCATTTCCCTGGACTGGTAGCGGTGGAAGACCATGATGGGGATGATCAGCAGCGCCAGCATCACGATCGCCACCGCCGAGGCCACGGGCCAGTCGCGGTTGTTGAAGAACTCCTGCCACA
>NZ_JAIBFH010000268.1 GCF_019459675.1 Arenimonas sp. | reverse complement strand
GACCCGCAAGTCGTTCAAGAACGTGGACGTGATCCCGCCGGGCAACGGCATCATGCACCAGATCAATCTGGAGCGAATGAGCCCGGTGATCGGCGTGCTCGACGGCGTGGCCTATCCCGACACCTGCGTGGGCACCGACAGCCACACGCCGCACGTGGACGCGCTGGGCGTGATCGCGATCGGCGTGGGCGGCCTGGAGGCGGAGAACGTCATGCTGGGCCGCGCCTCGTGGATGCGCCTGCCCGACATCATCGGTGTCGAGCTCACCGGCCGGCCGCAGCCCGGAATCACCGCCACCGACGTCGTGCTGGCGCTGACCGAGTTCCTGCGCGCCTCGAAAGTGGTGGGTGCGTGGCTGGAGTTCCGCGGCGAAGGCGCCGCCGCGCTGACGCTGGGCGACCGCGCCACCATTTCCAACATGGCGCCCGAATACGGCGCCACGGCGGCGATGTTCTTCATCGACGGCAACACGATCGACTACCTGCGCCTGACCGGCCGCAGCGACGAGCAGGTGAAGCTGGTCGAAGCCTACGCCAGGCACACCGGCCTGTGGGCCGACGCCCTGGCCACTGCGCAGTACGAGCGCACGCTATCGTTCGACCTGTCGTCGGTGGGCCGCAACATGGCCGGCCCTTCCAACCCGCATGCGCGCGTCGCCACCGCCGATCTGGCCGCCAAGGGTATCGCCGGCAACCTCGACGCTGCGCGCGCGCAGGAAGCGCAGGGCCTTATGCCCGACGGCGCGGTGATCATCGCCGCCATCACCAGCTGCACCAACACCTCCAACCCGCGCAACGTCATCGCCGCGGCGCTGCTGGCGCGCAATGCCAACCGCGCCGGGCTCACGCGCAAGCCGTGGGTGAAGAGCTCGCTGGCGCCCGGCTCCAAGACCGTGGCCCTGTACCTGGAGGCGGCCGGGCTGATGACGGAGCTCGAGCAGCTGGGCTTCGGCATCGTCGCCTTCGCCTGCACCACCTGCAACGGCATGAGCGGCGCGCTGGACCCGGCGATCCAGAAGGAAATCACCGACCGCGACCTGTACGCCACGGCCGTGCTCAGCGGCAACCGCAATTTCGACGGACGCATCCATCCGTATGCCAAGCAGGCCTTCCTGGCTTCGCCGCCGCTGGTGGTGGCCTATGCCATCGCCGGCACCATCCGTTTCGACATCGAGAAGGATGCGCTGGGGCACGACGCCAGCGGCAAGGCGATCGCGCTCAAGGACCTGTGGCCCAGCGACGAAGAGATCGACGCCATCGTCAAGGCCAGCGTGAAGCCCGAACAGTTCCGCAAGGTGTACGAGCCGATGTTCACCGTGGTGGTTGAAAGCGGCGAGAAGGCGAGCCCGCTGTATGACTGGCGCCCGATGAGCACCTACATCCGCCGCCCGCCTTACTGGGAAGGCGCGCTGGCCGGCGAGCGCACGCTGCGCGGCCTGCGCCCGCTGGCACTGCTGGGCGACAACATCACCACCGACCACCTCTCGCCATCGAACGCGATCCTGGCCAACAGTGCCGCCGGCGAATACCTGGCGAAGATGGGCCTGCCCGAAGAGGACTTCAATTCCTACGCCACCCACCGCGGCGACCACCTCACCGCGCTGCGCGCCACCTTCGCCAACCCTACGCTCACCAACGAGATGGCGGTGGTGGACGGCGTGCAGAAGAAGGGCTCGCTGGCGCGCGTGGAGCCGGAAGGCGAAGTGATGCGCATGTGGGAAGCGATCGAAACCTATCTCGACCGCGGCCAGCCGCTGATCATCGTCGCCGGCGCCGACTACGGCCAGGGCAGCTCGCGCGACTGGGCCGCCAAGGGCGTGCGGCTGGCCGGCGTGGAGGTGATTGCGGCCGAAGGCTTCGAGCGCATCCACCGCACCAACCTGCTCGGCATGGGCGTGCTGCCGCTGGAGTTCCTGCCGGGCACCACGCGCAAGACCCTGCGCCTGGACGGCACCGAAACCTACGACGTCATCGGCGAGCGCACCCCGCGCGCCACCCTGACGCTGGGCATCACCCGGCGCAGCGGCGAGCGCGTCGAGGTGCCGATGACCTGCCGCCTGGACACCGCCGAGGAAGTGTCGATCTACGAAGCCGGCGGCGTGCTGCAGCGCTTTGCGCAGGATTTCCTGGCCGCCACGCAGCAGGGCTGAGGGCTTGCAAATACCCAAAATGGGCATTAATGTGCCCGATATGGGCATTGAACCAGGAACGCGAGTCAGTGAAGCGGCGGCGCTGTACGCCAGCGCCAACCTGTCCGACGCCCTGTTCACCCAAACCCAGCAGCGGGTTCTGGCCTGCCTGTTCGGAGAATCCGGCCGTAGTTTCACCGTCAGCGAACTGATCCAGGCCACCGCTGCTGGCAGCGGTGCCGTCCAGCGCGAAGTCGCCCGCCTGGCCGGCAGCGGGCTGCTCACGGTCGAGCGCCTGGGCAACCAGAAGCGCTACCGCGCCAACGCCGACAGTCCGATCCACGATGAGCTCGCCAGCATCGTGCGCAAGACCTTCGGACTGGCGGCCCCGCTACGCGAAGCGCTGGCCCCGCTGGCCGGACAGATCCAGGCGGCGTTCGTCTACGGTTCGGTCGCCAAGCGCACCGACAGCGCCGCCAGCGATATCGACCTGATGCTGGTGTCGGATAGCCTGGACTACGCCGAGGTGATGGCCGTGCTCGACCCCCTGACCGAACGCCTGGGTCGGAAGGTCAACCCCACGCTGTACAGCCGTGACGAACTGCGCAAGCGAATCGCTGCCGGCAACAGTTTCATCACGCGCGTGCTGTCGCAGCCGCGCGTGTGGGTGATCGGAGGCGCGCATGAGCTCTGCGCTTGAGAACCTCGCCGGCACGGGCGGCTCGCTCGTGGCGGAAGCTCCCAATGAACTGGAAATCGCCGGGCTGCTGCGCTCGGGCAGGCTTCGGCTGTCCGACGCCGGCGGCTCGGCCTTGTCGCTGGAAAGCCGGTTCGACCTCGCCTACAACGCCGCACACGCCCTGTGCCTGGCCGCACTGCGCAGGCAGGGCTATCGAGCCCGCCACCGATACATCGTTTTCCAGGTGCTTCCGCACACGTTGGGGCTGGGGCCGGAGGTCTGGCGCGTCCTCGCCAAGGCCCATGACCTACGCAATCTGGCCGAATACGAAGGACACATGGAGGTAGACCAGCGTCTGGTCGATGCCCTGCTGGCCGCGTGCAAAGCCACCCTGGAAGCCATCAACCTCGCCTTCGGAGAAAACTGACATGGCTGGTCCCCAGCTCCGCATCCCCGCCACCTACCTGCGCGGCGGCACGTCCAAGGGCGTGTTCTTCCGCCTGCAGGACCTGCCCGAAGCCGCACGCGTGCCCGGCCCCGCGCGCGACGCGCTGCTGATGCGCGTCATCGGCAGCCCCGACCCCTACGGCAAGCACACCGACGGCATGGGCGGCGCCACCTCCAGCACCAGCAAGTGCGTGATCATTTCGGAAAGCACGCAGCCCGGCCACGACGTGGACTACCTCTACGGCCAGGTGTCCATCGACACTGCCTTCGTGGACTGGAGCGGCAACTGCGGCAACCTCAGTACCGCCGTGGGCCCGTTCGCGATCGCCAACGGCTTCATCGACGCCGCGCGGCTGCCGCGTGACGGCGTGTTCGCGGTGAAGGTGTGGCAGGCCAACATCGGCAAGACCATCATCGTGCACGTGCCGATGGCCAACGGCGAAGTGCAGGAAACCGGCGATTTCGAGCTCGACGGCGTCACCTTCCCGGCGGCGGAAATCGTGCTGGAGTTCATCGACCCGGCCGACGAGGGCGAAGGCGAGGGCGGCGGCGCGATGTTCCCCACCGGCCACCTCACCGACACGCTGGACGTGCCGGGCGTGGGCGCGCTGACGGTGACGATGATCAACGCCGGCATCCCCACCGTGTTCGTGGACGCCGCGGCGCTGGGCTACACCGGCACCGAGCTGCAGGACGCCATCAACGGCGATGCGAAGGCGCTGGCGATGTTCGAGACTATCCGCGCCCACGGCGCGGTGCGGATGGGCCTGATCAAGGACGTCGCCGACGCTGCGAAGCGCCAGCACACGCCGAAGGTGGCCTTCATCGCGCCCCCGGCCGACTACACCACCAGCAGCGGCAAGCGCATCGCGGCCGCCGACATCGACCTGC
>NZ_JAIBFH010000153.1 GCF_019459675.1 Arenimonas sp. | reverse complement strand
GGGGGGGGGTCTGGCCGTGGCCCTCCAGCCGCTGCCCGGGGCCATGGTTAATCCCACGCAGTTCCCCGCGCTAATGCGAATTGCCGCCCGCCACGCTTTCCAGCAGCAGCGGGTAGCGCGACGGATCGGACGACTGCAGGCGCAGCAGGTCGGTGCCGTCGGCCAGCGTGCGGGTCAGCATGGCGGCGCGACCGGAGTGGAGATCAGATGTTCCGGAAAACCAGCGTGCCGTTGGTACCGCCGAAGCCAAAGCCATTGGACACCGCCACGTCGATCTTAGCCTGGCGCGCCACGTTGGGCACGTAGTCCAGGTCGCAGCCTTCGCCTGGCTCGTCGAGGTTGATGGTGGGTGGGATCACGCCGGTGTGCAGCGCCATCACGGTGAAGATGGCCTCGACGCCGCCGGCGGCACCCAGCAGGTGGCCGGTCATGGACTTGGTGGAACTGACCATCGTCTCGTAAGCGTGGTCCCCCAGCGCGCGCTTCACCGCGTGGGTCTCGGCCAGGTCGCCCAGCGGCGTGGAGGTGCCGTGGGCATTGAGGTAGCCCACCTGCTCGGCGTTGACGCCGGCGTCCTTGAGCGCCATGCGCATGCAGCGGGCCGGACCGTCGCCGTTCTCGCTGGGCGCGGTCATGTGGTACGCATCGGAGCTGGCGCCGAAACCGGCCAGCTCGCAGTAGATGCGCGCGCCGCGGGCCTTGGCGTGCTCGTACTCTTCCAGGATCAGGATGCCGGCGCCGTCGCCGAGCACGAAGCCGTCGCGGTCCTTGTCCCAGGGCCGCGACGCGCGCAGCGGCTCGTCGTTGCGGGTGGACATGGCCTTCATCGAGCAGAAGCCGCCGACCGAGGTGGGCGTGGCGCCGTGTTCGGCGCCGCCGGCCACCATGATGTCGGCGTCGCCGTACTGGATCATGCGCATCGCCATGCCGATGGAATGGTTGGACGTGGCGCAGGCCGAGACGGCCGAGAAGTTGGGGCCCTTGATGCCCTTCATGATCGTCAGCTGGCCCGGCAGCATGTTGATGATGGTGCTGGGCACGTAGAACGGCGAGACCTTGCGCGGACCGCCCTCGTGCAGGGCGATGGCGGTTTCCTCGATGCCCCGCACGCCGCCGATGCCGGCGCCGATGATGGCGCCGATGCGCTCGGCGTTGGCCTCGGTGACTTCCAGGCCGGCGTCATCCATCGCCTGGAAGCTGGCGGCCAGGCCGTAGTGGATGAAGGTGTCCATCTTCTTGACGTCCTTGGGCGGCAGGAAGGACTTGGCGTCGAAGTCACGCACTTCGCCGGCGATGCGCGTGGCATAGGCGGAGGCGTCGAAATGGGTGATGGGGCCGATGCCGCAGCGGCCGGCCTGGATGCTGTCCCAGGCCGCGGCCAGGGTGTTGCCGATGGGCGAGACGATGCCCATTCCGGTGACGACGACGCGACGGTGGCTCATGGCGGACTCCGGGTTCCAGGTCTTGGTGCGTGCGGCTTGGCTGCATGCGCCGGCGTATCGCACGGGCGCCTGAAACGCGCAGGGCCGCGCAAGCGCGGCCCTGGCGTGACCACGTCGGGCGATCAGGCCTTGAGGTGGTCCTTGATGTTATCGATGGCCTGCTGCACCGAGGTGATCTTCTCGGCTTCTTCGTCGGGGATCTCGCTCTCGAACTCTTCCTCGAGGGCCATGACCAGC
>NZ_JAIBFH010000131.1 GCF_019459675.1 Arenimonas sp. | reverse complement strand
GGCCGGCCCCCGCCGAGCTGCCGCCCATGCCCACCGGCGATTTCCGCATCACGTCGGTAACGCTGGGCAAGGCCGTGGACGAAGCGGGCCAGGTCAGCCAGGCGCAGGACACGTTCGCGCCCGTCGACAAGATTTACGCGTCCGTGGTCAGCGTGGGCAGCAGCGACGGCCTGACGCTGGCCGCGCAGTGGACCGCGGCCGACGGCACCCCGGTGGCTTCGGCGGGCCAGAGCCTCAGCCCCAGCACGCCCACGGTCACCACTTTCAGCATCGCCCAGCCCGACCCCTGGCCCGCCGGCGGCTACAAGATGGCGGTGTCGGTGAATGGCCGCGTGGTCGAGGAGCGCAGCTTCCTGGTCCAGTAGTGTCTGCACCGGCGCACCCGGGGCACGCTTTCCCCGCCGGTCCGGAACCGCGACAATGGTGGTCTTGCACGCGCCGCGGCTGATCGCCAGCCGGTGGCAACGCCATCATGAGAAGAGTTGTCCATGTCCGACACGCCCCAGATCATCTATACGCTTACCGACGAAGCGCCGTTCCTGGCCACGCAGTCGCTGCTGCCGATCGTCCAGGCCTTCGCCCGCGTCGCCGGCATAGCGGTGCAGACCCGCGACATCTCGCTGGCCGGACGCATCCTGTCGCAGTTCCCCGAGCGCCTGCGCGACGACCAGAAGATCAGCGACGACCTGGCCGAGCTGGGCGCCCTGGCCACGCGGCCCGAGGCGAACATCGTCAAGCTGCCCAACGTCAGCGCCTCCGAGCCGCAGCTCAAGGCCGCCATCCGTGAGCTGCAGGGCCAGGGCTACGACCTGCCCGACTACGTGGACGACCCCGGCACCGACGCCGAGACCGACGCCAAGAAGCGCTACGACCGCGCCAAGGGCAGCGCCGTGAACCCGGTGCTGCGCGAGGGCAACTCCGACCGCCGCGCGCCCAAGGCGGTGAAGGAAAACGTGCGCAAGAACCCGCATCGCATGGGCAAGTGGTCGGCCGATTCGGCCACGCACGTCTCGCACATGGACCACGGTGACTTCTTCGGCAGCGAACGCTCCACCACCCTGGCCAGCGATGGCAGCCTGAAGATCGAACTGCTGGCCCAGGACGGCACCACCACCGTGCTCAAGCCCAAGGTGGCGGTGAAGGCCGGCGCGATCGTCGACGCCGCGGTGATGAGCCGGCAGGCGCTGGCGACGTTCATCCAGGCCCAGATCGCCGACGCCAAGGCGCGCGGCGTGCTGTTCTCGCTGCACCTCAAGGCCACCATGATGAAGGTCTCCGACCCGATCATGTTCGGCATCGTGGTGGCGGAGTTCTACAAGGAAGCGCTGGCCAGGCACGCCGACGTGCTGGCGAAGGCCGGCTTCGACCTCAACAACGGCATCGGCGACCTGTACGAGAAGATCGCCTCGCTGCCGGCCGACGTGCAGGCGGCCATCAAGGCCGACATCGACGCCGTGTACGCCACGCGCCCGGCGCTGGCGATGGTCAACTCCGACAAGGGCATCACCAACCTGCACGTTCCCAGCGACGTGATCGTGGACGCCTCGATGCCGGCCATGATCCGCGACTCGGGCCGCATGTGGAACGCCCAGGGCCAGCTGCAGGACACCAAGGCCGTCGTGCCCGACCGCTGCTATGCCGGCATCTACCAGGTGGTGATCGACGACTGCAAGAAGCACGGCGCCTTCGACCCGGCCACCATGGGCAGCGTGCCCAACGTCGGCCTGATGGCGCAGAAGGCCGAGGAATACGGCTCGCACGACAAGACCTTCGAAATCGCCACCGCCGGCACCGTGCGGGTCACCGACGCCGACGGCGCCGTGGTGTTCGAGCACGCCGTGGAGCAGGGCGACATCTGGCGCATGTGCCAGGCCAAGGACGCGCCGATCCAGGACTGGGTGAAGCTGGCGGTCACCCGCGCGCGCATCAGCGCCACGCCGGCGATCTTCTGGCTGGACGCCGGGCGCGCGCACGACGCGCAGGTGATCGCCAAGGTCGAGCGCTACCTCAAGGGCTACGACACCCACGGCCTGGACATCCGCATCCTGCCGCCGGCCGAAGCCATGCAGGTTTCGCTGGACCGCATCCGCAAGGGCGAAGACACCATCTCGGTCACCGGCAACGTGCTGCGCGACTACCTCACCGACCTGTTCCCGATCATGGAGCTGGGCACCAGCGCCAAGATGCTCTCCATCGTGCCGCTGATGGCGGGCGGCGGGCTGTTCGAAACCGGCGCCTGCGGCTCGGCGCCCAAGCACGTGCAGCAGTTTGTTGAAGAAAACTATTTGCGCTGGGATTCGCTGGGTGAATTCCTGGCCCTGGCCGCGTCGCTGGAACACATCAGCCAGCGCTGGGTGAATTCCTGCGCGCCGGTGCTGGCCAGGACGCTCGACCAGGCCAACGGCCGCATCCTGGACGAAGATCGCGGGCCGTCGCGCAAGGTCGGCGGCCTGGACAACCGCGGCAGCCATTTCTACCTGGCGCTGTACTGGGCCCAGGCGCTGGCCGCGCAGGACGAGAACGCGCTGCTCAAGGCGGCCTTCACCCCGTTGGCCAAGGCGCTGTCGGACAACGAAGCCAGGATCGTCGCCGAACTCATCGCCGTGCAGGGCAAGCCGGTGGACATCGGCGGCTACTACCACCCGGACATGGCCAAGGTGACGGCGGCGATGCGGCCAAGCCCCACCTTCAACGCCGCGCTGGACGCCTTCGCCGCCAGCTGAGGGATACCTGGCAGGTGGGCCGCGGGCATGAAAAACCCCGCGCCAGCCTGGGCCGACGCGGGGCGGGGGTCCGGTGGAGCGGACCGGACGGGCTTACTTCAGGTCGAAGCGGTCGGCCTCCATCACCTTGGTCCAGGCCTTGACGAAGGCGTTGACGAACTTCGGGTGGGCGTCGGACTCGGCGTAGACCTCGGCCAGCGCACGCAGCTGCGAGTTCGAGCCAAACACCAGGTCCACCACGGTGCCGGTCCACTTGATTGCGCCGGTCTTGCGGTCACGGCCTTCCAGCACGTTCGTGTCGGCCGCCGAGCGGGCCCACTTCGTGCCCATGTCCACCAGGTTCACGAAGTAATCGTTGGTGAGCACGCCCGGGGTCTGGGTGAATACGCCGTGCTTCGCGCCACCGACGTTGGCGTCCAGCGCACGCAGGCCGCCGACCAGCACCGTCATTTCCGGCGCGGTGAGGCCCAGCAGCGCGGCCTTGTCGATCAGGCGCTCGGCCTGGTTGGACTCGTAGCCCTTGGCGACGTAGTTGCGGAAGCCGTCGGCCTTGGGCTCCAGCGGCTCGAAGGAATCCACGTCGGTCTGGTCCTGGCGCGCGTCGGTGCGACCCGGCGAGAACGGCACGGTGACGCTGACGCCGGCCTTCTTGGCCGCATCTTCCACCGCCGCGTTGCCGGCAATCACGATCAGGTCGGCAAGCGACACCTTCTTGCCGCCGGTGGCGGAGGCGTTGAAACCGCCCTGGATGCCTTCCAGCACGCCCAGCACCTTGGCCAGCTGCGCCGGCTGGTTGGCTTCCCAGTCCTTCTGCGGGGCCAGGCGGATGCGCGCACCGTTGGCGCCGCCGCGCTTGTCGCTGCCGCGGAAGGTCGATGCCGAAGCCCAGGCGGTGGCGACCAGCTGCTGCGTGGTGAGGCCGGAAGCCAGCACCTTGGCCTTGAGCGCGGCCACGTCGGCGTCGTCCACCAGCGCATGGTCCACGGCCGGCACCGGGTCCTGCCAGATCAGCACTTCCTGCGGCACCATCGAGCCGAGGTAACGGGCGCGCGGGCCCATGTCGCGGTGGGTCAGCTTGAACCAGGCGCGCGCGAAGGCGTCGGCGAACTCGGCCGGGTTGGCGTGGAAGCGGCGCGAGATCTTTTCGTAGGCCGGGTCCATGCGCATTGCCATGTCGGCCGTGGTCATCATGATGGTGACCTTCTTCGACGGATCGTGCGCGGACGGCGCCATGTCCTTCTCGGCCAGGTTCTTCGGGTGCCACTGGTGGGCGCCGGCGGGGCTCTTGACCAGCTCCCACTCGTAGCCGAACAGCACGTCGAAGTAGCCGTTGTCCCACTGGATCGGGTTGGAGGTCCAGGAGCCTTCGATGCCGGAGGTGATGGTGTCGTTGCCCTTGCCGGTGCCGAGCTTGTTGATCCAGCCGAAGCCCTGCTCGGCGATGTCGGCCGCTTCGGGTTCCGGGCCCACGTTGGCGACATCACCGGCGCCGTGCGACTTGCCGAAAGTGTGGCCGCCCGCGGTGAGCGCCACAGTCTCTTCGTCGTTCATGGCCATGCGCGCGAAGGTTTCGCGGATGTCGCGGGCCGAACCCAGGGGGTCGGGCTTGCCGTCCGGGCCTTCCGGGTTCACGTAGATCAGGCCCATCTGCACGGCGGCCAGCGGGTTGGCCAGGTCGCGTTCGCCCGAGTAGCGGCTGTTGGCCTTGTCGCTGGTGGCCAGCCATTCGGTTTCCGAACCCCAGTCCACGACGTTGGGTTCCCACACGTCGGCGCGGCCGCCGGCGAAGCCGAAGGTCTTGAAGCCCATGCCTTCCATCGCCGCATTGCCGGCCATGATGAACAGGTCGGCCCAGGACAGCTTGCTGCCGTACTTCTTCTTGATCGGCCAGAGCAGGCGGCGGGCCTTGTCGAGGTTGCCGTTGTCGGGCCAGCTGTTGAGCGGGGCGAAGCGCTGGTCGCCCGTGCCGGCGCCGCCACGGCCGTCGCTGATGCGGTAGGTGCCGGCGGCGTGCCAGGCCAGGCGCACCATCAGGCCGCCGTAGTTGCCGTAGTCGGCCGGCCACCAGTCCTGCGAATCCACCATCAGCGCCTTGAGGTCGGCCATCACCGCGTCGAGGTCGAGCTTCAGGAATTCCTTGCGGTAGTCGAAGTCGTCACCCAGCGGGTTGCCCTTGGACGGCTGCGCGTGCAGCGCGCCAACGTCGAGCGCGTTCGGCCACCAGTCGAGGTTCCGCGGGCCTTTGCCCATGCCGATGTGTTGGGTTCCGCCCGTAACGGGGCATTTGGATTCGGTGGACATGGTTCTCTCCTTGGGACTTGCACGGTGCAGGGGTGCCGCGGTGGTGGCGCCACCCCGGTGTTGCCTCACCTTAGGCCTGTGGCCGTGAAGATGAAAATGAATGTTTCGGATGCCTGTGATAGGCGCCGGCTATCGAGAGGGCTCCCGCAGGCCTTACACTTGGGTCCGTGCGCTGCTGAGTAAATCCATCATGTCCCACCCGCCCAGGTCGCCATGACGGCCAGCCGCAAGCCCGCGCTGAGAGGCCCCGACGGCGCCCACGCTTGGCGCGAATCGCGCGCCCTGCTCGACGCCGGCCGCATGGTGCTGCCGCTGCTGCTGCCGGTCGGCAAGGCCCGCGCCACGCGACCGCGCAACATCATCGTGATGCCCGGCTTCGGCGCCGACGACCGCGCCACCTGGCCGCTGCGCCGCTACCTGCGCAAGCTCGGCCACCACGCCGAAGGCTGGGGCCTGGGCCTCAACCGCGCCGGCGTCGATATCCGGCACACGCTGTCGGACCTGTCGCCGGGCTGGGCGGCCGAGCCGATCGCCCACTACCGCAACGAAGCCTCGGTGCCGATGCTCTGCGACCGCATGGTCGCGCGCGCACGCCTGCGGCACGATGACCTCGGCGGCACCCCGCTGACGCTGATCGGCTGGAGCCTGGGCGGAGTGGTGGCGCGCGAAGTGGCGCGCGACCTGCCCGACCTGGTGGAGGAAGTGATCACGCTGGGCACGCCGGTGCAGGGCGGCCCGAAATACACGCGCGCCGCGGCGTTTTTCCGGGGCCGCGGCATGGACCTGGACTGGATCGAACGCGGCGTGGCGCAGCGCGAGTCCACGCCCATCCGCGCCCGCATCACCGCCATCGCCAGCCCCACCGACGCGGTGGTGGGCCATGCCGCCACCTTCGACCACCACAGCCCGGACGTGCGCCACGTGGACATCGACGCCTCGCACCTGGGCCTGTGCTTCAACCCCTCGGTGTGGAAGCTGATTGCCGACACGCTCAACCGGACGACGTGATCCTCAGCCGTGCGGCGGGCCCGCGGCGGCCGCCCCTTCGGGCGAAGCGGGCGCAGCACGCCAGACCGGCGCGAAAGCGGCATCCGCCGCAGGCGCGGCTGCCACGGCGGCTTAACACGACCCCGTGCTAGCCTCGCCGGCAGTCCACGAACCCGGAGTCCCACCGATGCGCCCGACCCTGTCCCCGCTTGCCCTCGCCCTCGCCGCCCTGATGCTGGGCGCCTGCACGCCCGCGTCCCAGGACGCGCCGGCGGACGCCGACGCCCCGGCCACCACCGACGCCACCCCGGCCGCCGATGCCACCGCCGACGTCGCGCCGCCCAAGGCCGACAGCGATCCGCTGGATGCGATCCTCGCCGGCGACTGGCGCGACCCGGCCAACGTCGCCCGCGACGCCTACCGCCACCCGCGTGAAACCCTGGCCTTCTTTGGCGTCGGCCCCCGCCCGACCCTGGTCGCGATAAGCCCGGGCGCCGGCGGG
>NZ_JAIBFH010000124.1 GCF_019459675.1 Arenimonas sp. | reverse complement strand
CCCTCGGCGGGCGCCAACCCCACCTTCCCCAACCCCGCCCCGCCCGCCGCGCCCGGCGCCCTGCGCGCCAAGGTGTTCGGGGCGCGCCTGGGCGACGCAGATTGCCTGGCCCTGATGCGTGATACGGCCGCCAACCGGCTTTCGGACATCGAACTGGCGGCGTTCGTGACCGCCTGCGCCGGCGAACGCCTGGACCATGGCGAAACCCTGTCCTTGACTCGAGCGATGGTGGCCGTGGGCCAGACCCTGGACTGGGGCGGCGGCCCGGTGCTGGACAAGCACTGCGTGGGCGGCCTGCCGGGCAATCGCACCACCCCGATCGTGGTCGCGATCATCGCGGCGCTGGGGCATCGCATCCCCAAAACCTCCTCGCGGGCGATCACGTCGCCGGCCGGCACCGCCGACACGATGGAAGTCATGGCGCCGGTGGCGCTGGATCTGGCGGCGATGCGGCGGGTGGTCGAACGCGAAGGCGGCTGTATCGTCTGGGGCGGCAATGTGCGCCTGAGTCCGGCCGACGATGTCCTGATCCGGGTCGAACGACCGCTGGACTTCGACAGCGACGGGCAACTGGTCGCCAGTGTGCTGTCCAAGAAAGTCGCCGCCGGCGCGAGCCACGTGCTGATCGATATGCCCGTCGGGCCCACCGCCAAGGTGCGGTCCGACGGCGCGGCGCAAGCACTGGCAGCACGGCTGACCGACACCGCGTCCGCAATGGGGCTGACGCTCGCCGTCCTGCGCACCGACGGGCGACAGCCGGTCGGCGTGGGCATCGGCCCGGCGCTGGAGGCTCGCGATGTGTTGTCCGTACTGCGCGGCGCGCCCGAGGCCCCGGCCGACCTGCGCACGCGGGCTTTGGCCGTCGCCGGCGCCTTGCTGGACCTGGCGCCGGGCACGCCGCCGGGCCAGGGGCTGGCCCTGGCCACGCAGACGCTGGCCTCGGGCCGCGCCTGGGCCAAGTTCCTGGCCATTTGTGAGGCGCAAGGCGGCTTCAGCGAGCCGGGCGAAGCACCCTTCCAGGCGCCGGTGTTGGCCACCCACGCCGGGCGCATCCGCGCGATCGACAACCGGCGTCTGGCGAAAGTGGCCAAGTTGGCCGGCGCGCCAGGCGCGGCCTTGGCCGGCCTCGTCTGCAGCTTGCGCCTCGGCGATCCGGTCGTGGCCGGGCAGCCGCTGTACACCGTGCACGCCCAGTCCCCGGGCGAGCGCGACTACGCCCTGGCCTACGCCCACGCGCACCCCGACATCCTGTCCCTGGAGGCCCCATGAGCCGCGTCCTGATCCCCTTCCCCGATTTGCAGCCCTTGGCGGTCGAACTGGGAGCGCGCCTGCAGGCACGCGTGGCACCCGTAGGCTGGCGCCGGTTCCCCGATGGCGAATCCCTGATCACGCTTGACGCCCGGCTCAGCGGAGTCGACGTGGTGGTGGTGGCCGGACTGAGGAATGTGGACTCGGTCGCGCTGGCGCTGCGTTTGGTCGCCGAGACCGCCCGCCAACTCGGCGCCCGCTCGGTCGGCCTGGTGGCCCCGTACCTGCCCTACATGCGCCAGGACACCCGCTTCCATCCCGGCGAAGCGATCAGCGCGCCGATCTTTGCCCGCTTCCTGGAGCAAAGCGTCGACTGGCTGGTGACGGTGGATCCGCACCTGCATCGCAATCCGCGCCTGGACGGGTTGTTCTCCATCCCCACCCGCCATGTCGCCGCGGCGGCGGCGATGGCGGCGTGGGTGCAGGCCAACGTCCCCGACGCGATCCTGATCGGCCCCGACAGCGAATCGGCGCAATGGGTCGGCGACATCGCCGCCCGGGCGCAGGTGCCTTTCCAGGTACTGGCCAAGATCCGGGAGGGCGATCGCGCCGTGCGCGTCAGCTTGCCCGATCCCGTCGCCGCCCGAGGCCGCACGCCCGTGGTGGTCGATGACATCGTTTCCTCGGGCCACACGATGATCGAAACCCTCAAACACCTGGCCGCCTTGGGCTTGCCCCCGGCGACGTGCCTGGTCACCCACGCGGTGTTTTCCGAGGACGCCTACGAGCGCCTGCTTGCCGCTGGCGCCCAGCGCGTCGTCAGCACCGACACCATTCCCCACCCGGCCTGCAATGCCATCGCGATGGCGCCGGCGCTGGCCGTGGCCTGCGAGGCACTGCTCGCCGAGCGCACACCGTCCCTTGCCGCCCCTTGATTGATGCAGTCACCGCTCCGCCTTTGCTTTGGAGATTCGATGAACGACCTGACCTGTCCCGCCAGCGCCATCAGCGCCATTGACCAGCACCGGATTGACCAACTGGCCCGGCGCTATGCCCAGGCCGAGCCGGCCTTCGCCGCGTGGGCCGCCGGCTATGGTGTCATCGCGCACTCGCCACTCACGCAACTGCGCGTCCGGGCCATGCTCGAAGAATTGGTCGCCACCGGCGCGCTGCCTGACGTGGAGACCGGTTACCGTCGCCTGAGCGCGGCCGACCGGATCGCCAGCGCTGGCATGTGGCTGGTGGCGCATATGACCTATGCCCAGCGTGTCCGGCTCGACGGCAGTCCGATGGCCGCCGAGGACTTCAAGCCGCAGCCCGAGGGCCATACCGGCGGCGCGTTGAACATGGTGCCGGCCTACACCGGTTACCTGGCGATGAATGCGCTCGACGGCAGGACCCGCGCCTGGATGATGGGCCAGGGGCATTGCGTGGCGGCGATCGATGCGCTCAACGTGATCGTGGACAACATGAGCCCGGCGCATGCGGCCCGCTACGGCCTGGACGAGCCGCGCCTGGCGCGGTTCGTCGGCGACTTCTACTCCTACGCGCTCACGCCTGAAGGACGCCCAGCCTCGCCGCTGGGCTCGCACGTCAACGCCCACACCGCCGGCGGCCTGCAGGAAGGCGGGTACCTCGGTTTTGCCGAGCTGCACTACGTGCACGCGCCGCTGCCCGGTGAGCGGCTGGTCGCGTTTGTCAGCGATGGCGCCTTCGAGGAGCAGCGCGGTGGCGACTGGGCGCCGCGCTGGTGGCGCCCGGATGATTCGGGCTTGGTCGCGCCCATCATGATCCTCAACGGCCGGCGCATCGAGCAGCGCAGCCAGATCGAACAGCAGGGCGGCGAGGACTGGCTGTATCGCCACCTGCGTCTCAATGGGTTTGAGCCCATTGGCCTGGACGGCCGCGATCCGGCCAGCATTGCCTGGGGTATCCACGTCATCGAGTCGCGGCTGCAGGCCTGCACCGAGGCGGCCGCGCTTCATCCCGAGGGTGATTTCCGGATCCCGC
>NZ_JAIBFH010000107.1 GCF_019459675.1 Arenimonas sp. | reverse complement strand
GGTTTTAGCGGCCCGCTGCGCCGGGGCCGGCCCCGGCTTGCTGCTGGCGCACGGGTTTGGCCATACCGGGCTGGCGTGGGTGCAAACCCTGCGCCGCCTGGCCGTCGCCGGGCAAGCCAGCCTGGCCTGGGACGTACGCGGCCACGGCCAGTCGGGCCGTAACCCGCCCGACTCCCTTTATTCCGGCGCCCAGTTCGTGGACGACGTGGCGACCGCGGCAGCGGCACTGGGCCCGGCACCGATCCTGGTGGGCGCCTCGATGGGCGGCCTCACCGGCCTGATGGCGCAGGCCCGGGACGGCCTGTTTTCGGCCATGGTGCTGGTGGACATCACGCCGCGCTGGGAAGCGTCTGGCGTGGAGCGCATCCTTGGCTTCATGAACGCCCATCCCGAAGGCTTCGATTCCTACGACCATGCGGCCGAACAGATCGCCGCCTACCTGCCTCACCGGCGCGAGAAGAAAACCCCGGCCCAGCTGGTGCACCTGCTCAACGCCCGGCCCGACGGCCGCCTGGCCTGGCACTGGGACCCGCGCCTGCTGAGCGAATTCATTCCCTCCACCGCCAACCTGCAGCAGCAGATCGAAGACGCCTGCCGCCAGCTCGATATTCCTGTGCTGCTGGTCAGCGGCGGGCGCAGCGACCTGGTCACCAGCCAGACGGTGGAGCATTTTCTAGAGCTGGCGCCCCACGCGCGTCACGTACAACTGCCGCACGCCACCCATATGGTGGCTGGCGACGACAATGACGCCTTCACCGACGCCCTGCTTCAATTCCTGCACGACCACTTCCTGCACGACATGGCTACCCCAACGGCCAACCACGGAGATCCTCGATGAGCATCCTTGCCCCCTTCCTCGCGCTTGCGCTGGCGACCCTGCTGGTGGCTTACCACCGCTGGAGCCTGGCGGTGTTCACCGCGCTCACCGCCACCCTGCTGGTGGCCGTGGCCCTGGCCGGCGCCAACCTCACCGCCACCCTGGTGGCCGCGGTGATCCTTGCGGTGGTGACGCTGCCGCTGCTGATCACGCCGCTGCGCCAGCCGCTGATCACCGCGCCGCTGCTCAAGTTCTACACCAAGATCCTGCCGCCGCTCTCGGCCACCGAGAAAACGGCACTGGAGGCCGGAACCGTCGGCTTCGAGGGTGAGCTGTTCTCGGGCATGCCCAAGTGGGACCAGCTGCTGTCCCAGCCCAAGCCGGTGCTGACCGCCGAAGAACAGGCCTTCCTGGACGGCCCGGTGGAACAGGCCTGCCGCATGACCAACGACTGGGACATCACCCACGTCCGCAACGACCTGCCGCCGGAGCTGTGGGAGTACCTCAAGAAGCAGAAGTTCTTCGGCATGATCATCCCGAAGGAATACGGCGGCCTGGGCTTCTCGGCGCTGGCGCACCACAAGGTCATCCAGAAGCTGGCCTCGATCTCGGCCACGCTCAGCTCCACCGTCGGCGTGCCCAATTCCCTGGGCCCGGCCGAACTGCTGCTGCACTACGGCACCGACGAGCAGAAAAAGCACTACCTGCCGCGCCTGGCCGACGGCCGTGAAGTGCCCTGCTTCGCGCTCACCGGCCCCACCGCTGGTTCCGACGCCACGTCCCTGCCCGATTACGGCATCGTCTGCGAAGGCGAGTGGAACGGCGCGCGCGTGCTGGGCGTCAAGCTGACCTTCGACAAGCGCTACATCACGCTGGCGCCGGTGGCCACGGTGATCGGCCTGGCCTTCCGACTGTATGACCCGAACAAACTGCTGGGCGATGAAGCCGATCGCGGCATCACGCTGGCGCTGATCCCGCGCGACACCGACGGACTGAACATCGGCCGCCGCCATTTCCCGCTCAACTGCGCCTTCCAGAATGGTCCGCTGCACGGCAAGGAAGTGTTCCTGCCGCTGAGCCAGCTGATCGGCGGCGAAGACTTCATCGGCCAGGGCTGGCGCATGCTGGTCGAGTGCCTGTCGGTGGGTCGCGCCATCACCCTGCCGTCCACGTCCAGCGGCGCGTCCAAGCTCGCTGCGGTGGTCACGGGTGCGTATGCCCGCATCCGCAAGCAGTTCGGCCTGTCCATCGGCCGCTTCGAGGGCGTGGAAGAAGCGCTGGCGCGCATCGCCGGCAACGCCTATGCCTGCGCCGCGCTGTCCGAGGCCACGGCCGCGGCGGTGGATCGCGGCGAGAAGCCGGCCGTGCCTTCGGCCATCGCCAAGTACCACGCCACCGAGATGGCCCGCGCCGTCGCGGCCGACGCCATGGACATCCACGGCGGCAAGGGCGTCATCCTGGGCCCGATGAACTACCTGGGCCGCGGCTGGCAGGCCGCGCCCATCTCGATCACGGTCGAGGGCGCCAACATCATGACCCGCAGCCTGATGATCTTCGGCCAGGGCGCCATCCGCTGCCATCCGTGGGTGCTCAAGGAAATGCAGGCGGCCACGCATCCGGACCCGGAAGTGCGCCTGCGCGAGTTCGACCTGAATTTGTTCGGCCACATCGGCTTCGCCATTTCCAACGCGGTGCGCAGCTGGGTGTTCGGCCTGGCCGGCGCGCGCATCGGTGCGGCGCCGGGCGACGCCTACACCAAGCGTTACTACCGCAAGCTCAACCGCTATTCCGCCAACCTGGCGCTGGTGGCCGACACGTCCATGCTGATGCTGGGCGGCAAGCTCAAGTTCAAGGAAAAGCTGTCGGGCCGCCTGGGTGACGTGCTCAGCCACCTCTACATCACCAGCGCCATGCTCAAGCGCTACGAGGACCAGGGCCGGCCGGCCGCCGAACAGCCGCTGCTGGCGCTGGCCTTCCACGAGTCGGCGCACAAGATCGAACTGGCCCTGTCGGGCGCGCTGCGCAACTTCCCGATCCGCCCGGTGGGCTGGCTGCTGTGGATGCTGGTGTTCCCGTGGGGCCGCCGTGCGCAGGCGCCATCCGACCGCCTGGGCCGCCGCGCCGCGGCGCTGCTGATGTCGCCTTCCGATGCGCGTGACCGCCTGGCCGAGGGCATCTTCCTGACGCCCTGCGAAAACAACCCGGCCGGCCGCATCAACAGCTTCCTGCCCAAGGTGATCCTGGCCGAGCCGGTGGAGCGGAAGTTCCTCAAGGCGCTCAAGAACAGCGACATTGAAGCGCTGGACTTCCCGGCGCAGCTGGCCGAGGGCGTGGCCGAAGGCTGGATCACGGCCGAGGAAAAGCTGCAGCTTGAAGAGCTGCGTGCGCTGACCTGGGAAACCATCACGGTGGACGACTTCGACCCGGCGGACCTGGTGTCGGCGTCGCTCAACCGCGACCAGCCGGTGGCGCAGCACCGCGCCGCCTGAGGCCTGCGCCACCGCCCTGCCCTGTGGGAGGGACGCCGGTGCCGATGCCCTCGCAAAGGGCAT
>NZ_JAIBFH010000410.1 GCF_019459675.1 Arenimonas sp. | reverse complement strand
CCCCCCCCCCCCCCCCCCCCCCCCCCCCCGGCCTCAAACCGCGAACCGCAGGCTGTCGAACATCCGACCCACCGCTTCGGCGTCCCGGCCGTAGTAATGCTCGGCCGGGGCTATCCACACCAGCAGCGTCAGCCGGCCCTCGCGTTCGGCGGCGGTCACCAGGCCCCGGTAAACCAGGCCGTTGGGGTTGTCCAGGTCCAGGTCGAAGCGCAGTGCCGGCGCGTCTCCCCAGCGCACGGGCCGCAGCTGGCGGGCCTGCACGTTGGCCCAACCGGCGCCGCGCAGGCCGTCGACGACGATATCGCGCACTTCGTCGGGGCGCATGCCCGCGCGAAACCACGGGCCGTCGGGTCGCCAGGACCGCTCCTTGGCGCGAAGGAAGACGTGTTCGCGCGGCTGGATGCGCGACAGGATCATCAGCTGGTTCAGCGCCGCGCCGTCCACGGTCCATTGCTCCTGGCGGGGGGCGCTGACGCGGGCCCAGTCCAGGTCGGTGGTCATCTGCAGGTTGAACACCGAGGCCTGGCCGGCTTTCTGCAGGCGATTTCCCCCGCAGGCGGCCAGCAGCGCCAGGGCGGCCGCCAACAGGGCGGTGCGAACCAGGCACCGGATCAAGGTGTGGCCTCCATTTCCGCCAGGTACTGGCGCACGAACGCGGCGTCGCCGGCTTCCGGCGCCAGCGCCAGGTAGCGCTGGAAGGCTGCGCCGGCACCGTCGCGGTCGCCCTGGGCGCGCAGCGCCATGCCGTGTTCGCGAAACGCTCCGGCCGGCGCATCGGGCAGGGCGACGGCCTCCTCGTAAAGGGCCTGCGCGCGCGCCGCGTCGCCGTCCCTGCCGCGGCGACGGAAGGCCTCGGCCAGGAAGAACGTATAGGTCGCCTCGAGCTCGGGGTCGGCCAGGGCGCGCAGGTCGCCGATCACCCGGACCGAAGTGTCGTACATGCGCCGGGAAAGCTCCCCCTCCAGCCATTGCACCAGGAACGGCCGCACGGCGGCCTGGTAGGCCTCGCGTCCGGACATGCCGCCTGCACCATGTCCCAGGGCGGCCGCCTGCACGTCGGCCAGCCGTTGCGCGGTGCGCGGGTGGCTGGCGAATACGGGAACCGGCTTGCCGTAGCCGCGGGCGTCTTCCTCGGCCTTCATGCGCTGCCAAAGCCGGGTCCCGGCGGCGGGCTCGTAGCCCTGGCCGACGGCCGCTGCGAAGCCCTGTTGGTCGGCCTCGCGCTCGGCCTCGCGGGAAAACTGCGAC
>NZ_JAIBFH010000404.1 GCF_019459675.1 Arenimonas sp. | reverse complement strand
CAATTGATCCGGCGTTTCCTCGAACGGGAAGGTGGCCGCGAACGGTTCGTACATGGCCCGGTCCACGTGCAGCGCCAGGCCCACGCGCGCATGCCGCCGCGCCTGGATTTCAAGCAGTTCGGCGGCGACGTCGCGCACCTTTTCCGCGGCCTTGCGCTTGGCCTTGTCCCATTGCTCGCCGCCGAGCGAATGCAGGGGCGCGAGCTCGGGCGAGGCGCCCGAATAGCGGCTCACCAGCTGCAGCTGCGCCACCGGCACGTAGAGTTTGTCGCCCTTGGCGTATTCGATCTGCAGGTATTCGCCGCTGACGCCGCCGCTTTCCAGCGTCACCAGGCCCTGGTAGCGGCCGACGCCGTGGTCCTCGTGCACGATCGGCGAGCCCATCGTGATCTGGCTCAGGTCGCGCAGTACGGTGTCCGGGTCGCGCGCGGCGCCGCGCTTGCGGCGGCGGCTCTGTTCGGCCCGGTCCGGGAACAGCTGGCGCTCGGTGAGGATCGCCAGCGCCGGTTTGTCCAGTGCGAAGCCGTCCTCGATGGCGGCGACGGTGATGGCGAAGCGCGCATCGCCCGCCACGAAGGCGTCCCAGCCGGCCACGGGCTCGGGGCGCAGGTCAGCCGAGGCCAGCAGCTCCAGCAGCGCCTCGCGGCGGCCGGCGGAATCGGCGGCCATCAGCACGCGCCCGGGATAGCTGCGCAGGAAACCCATCAGCGCCGCCCCCGGGTCGCCGCCCTTCTGGCTCCACGCCAGCGACGGCGCGGGCTGCTCTGCCATGGCCGCGGCCTTGTCGCGCTGGGGGTGCTGCGGGCCGCAGACCTCGATGCGCAGCGACTGGTTCCAGGTGGCGCGCAGCTGCTCGGGCCGCAGGAAGATTTCCTCGGGCGCCAGGATCGGCCGCTCGATATCGTGGCGGCGCTGCTCCCAGCGGTTGGTGGTCTGCGCCCAGAACGCTTCGGCGGCCTCCGGAGCCCCTTCGCCCACCACCACCAGCGTGTCGCCGGACAGGTGATCGAACAGCGACGCCGTGCGGTCGAAGAACAGCGGCAGGTAGTACTCGATGCCGGCCGGGGCGCCGCCCTCTTTCAGGTCCTGGTACAGCGGGCAGCGGCGCGGGTCGAACTCGAAGCGCTCGCGCAGGGTTTCGCGCACGCGCCGGGCGCTGTCCGCGTCGAGCGGGAATTCGCGCGCCGGCAGCAGCCGCACCGAATCCACCGGATGGTCCGAGCGCTGCGTGTCGGGGTCGAAGGTGCGCAGCGAATCGATCTCGTCGTCGAACAGTTCGATGCGGTAGGGCAGGTCCGAGCCCATCGGGAACAGGTCCAGCAGCGCTCCGCGCACGGCGAAGTCGCCCGGGTCGAGCACCTGCGGCACGTTGCGGTAGCCCGCCGCCTCGAGCCGGCGCTTTTCGGCGTCCAGATCGAGCTTCTGGCCCTTCTTCAGGTCCAGCGTGTTGCCGGCGATCCAGCTGGGCGGCGGGAGCCGCTGCATCAGGGACGCCACCGGCACCACCAGCAGGCCCTTGCGCGCCGTGGGCAGGCGGTACAGCGCCGCCACGCGCTGCGACACGATGTCCGGGTGCGGACTGAACAGATCGTAGGGCAGGGTTTCCCAATCGGCGAAGTGCAGCACCGGAAGGTCGCCGGCCAGCACCTTGAGGTCGTGCTCGAGCGATTGGGCGGCGTGGCTGTCGCGAGTGATGGCGAGCACGAGGCCATCGCGCTGGCGCGCCAGCTCGGCCAGGCCCAGTGCGAGGGCGCTCGGGCTGGCGGGGGAACGCCACAGGGCGCGCTGCTGGCCAGGCTTGGGCAGGGGCGCGGCGGGAAGGAGGGGACGGGTCATGGGGCCGCGGAGTTTACCCCAGGCCGGGGTCGCGTTCGGGTCAACGCGTGCGTGCCCGCGTCGGATCAAGGTCCAGGCTGACGTGCAGCAGGTTGGGTGATTCGAGGCTGGTTTCGCGCCGGAAGCCCAGCGCCAGGGCCAGTTCGATCATCGCGGTGTTGTCGTCCAGCACCTCGCCCCAGATCCGGCGGATGCCGTGGGCCTTGGCCCATTCCACCAGACGGAGCATCAGGGCCTTGCCCAGGCCCTGGCCGGCAATGAACCGCGACACCAGGATGGCGAACTCGGCGCTGTCCTGGCCGGGGTCGCGATTGAGCCGGGCCAGCGCTCCCACCAGCGCCTCGCCGGGGGGCAACGGTTCGGCGGCGACCACCGCGAAGGATTCGCCGGGCACGAGGTTGACCAGCTGGGTGAGGTAGGAAAGGCTCAATTCCTTCACCGGGTGCAGGTAGCGCTTTCGCACTTCGTCGTCGCCCAGCAGTTCGAACGCACCCGCAATCGGCGCGGCATCGGCCGGGTGCACCGGCCGCAGCCAGAGTTCACGTCCGTCGGCCAGGCGAACCACCTCGGTGCGTTCGGGCGCGTGCGGCGGCCGTCGGGGGGGGCTTCGGGTAGCTTTCATCGGGCGCAGGGTCGCAGCATTGGGCTGGGTCGATGCTCTAAATGCGTGGGCTGGGATTCAGGTCTCCGCGCGCCGGTGGCAGTGTCGCACTGATCGAGGTTGTTGCCGGCGTTTGCCGGGGAGTAATCTGGGCCGAGATCATCCCGATGGCAGGCAAGGCATGCAGGTGCAACCCGGCAATGGCACCAGACGGTCGGTCCCTGCGCTGATCCTTTTCGCCTTGCTGCTTGCCCCTGCCGCGGCCTTCGCGGCCCCGGGCGCGGTGCCGTCCCCGTCGGCACCGGCCGCTGCCGATCGCTCCGACACCATCGAAAGGCATCCGCTGGAGCTGCGGGCACTGATCGAACCCGAAGCGGTGCTGCGCGAACTGTCCGCCGCCATCATCAGCGCCAGGCTGGCGGGCGACCAGCGGCTGGTGGCGCTGCTTTACCTGGCGCAGGCCAATGCGTGTCGGGTAGTGGCGGACTGGGACTGCCAGCGCGAGGCGGGCATCAATGCCCGCGCGGCCGCCACCGAAGCAGGCGCGCCGCATCTGGCCGTGCGCGGCATCATCGCCGAGAGCCGCGCGCGCCTGGCGATGCAGGACTACACCCGCGCCTCCCGGCTGCTGGGGGACGCGGAGCTGTTGCTCAAACAGGCCCCGCAGCCCGAACTGCTGGCCGACGTCATGCTGGCCTATTCGTCCATGAGCTACGCCCTGGGCAAGTACCCGATTTCCGTCGAGTACGCCCAGCGCGGACTGGCGGTGCTGGGCGAAGACGAGGGACTGGCCATGCGGGCACGCCTGTTCCGAAACCGCGCCCGCGGCGAGGCCCAGCTCGACCAGGTGGAGGCGGCCACCGGTTCGCTGCGCTCGGCCACCGTGCTGGCGCAGCGCATCGAGGACCCCAAGCTGGAGGCGGAGCTGTATCTGGAAGGTGCGCGCGTTGCCCGTATCGTGGGGGACCTGGCGACCCAAAGGCGCAACGGTGAGCGCGTGCTGGCGATGGCCAGCCAGCTGCGCAACTCCCAGCTGGCCGGGCTGGGCCACGAAGTGCTGGGCCTGGCGGCGTCCGACGCCGGCGACGGCGACGCCGCCCGGCGCGAGCTGCGCGCCGCCCAGCAATCGTTCCGCATGCTCGAGCTGCAAAGCGACGAGCTTCGCGTTTCGCGCGAGCTGGTCAGCGTGCTGCTTCGCTTCGATCCCGCCGGCCGCGAACTGGCGCCCTTGTTCCAGCGCTACCTGGTGCTCGACAACGCCATTGCCCAGAACGAGCGGCTGCAGGCGGCCGATGATTTCGGCGCCAGGCTTGAATACGCCGAACGCGAGAACGAGCTTATCCGGCTGCAGGGTTAACAGGCGCTGGCGCGGGAGCGCGAGGCGGCGCTGGCCGCCGCCAACCGGCAGGCGACCAAACTGATGGTGCTGGGTCTGGCGACGCTGGTGGCGCTGGCGACCCTGTTCGTGGTCCAGCGCCGCAACACCCGCAAGCTGCGGCAGCTGCTGGTGCGGCTTGCTGAAAGCGAGCGCGGCTACCGCACCCTCGCCGACAACGCCAGTGACCTGGTGATCCGCATGCGCGACGACGGGACCCGTCTTTACGTGTCGCCCTCGGCCAGGGACATGCTGGGTTCCGATCCTGACCAGATGCTCCTGCAGTCGTGGGAGCAGGTGCACCCCGATGACTTGGCGCGCATGAAAGCGGCTATCGCCAGGCTGGCCAGCGATGGCGGCGCCACCACCCTCCTTCACCGCTTGCGCCATTCCCAGGGGCACTACCTCTGGATAGAGGCGCTGGTGCGCCGGGTCGCGGACCCCGATGGCAGCGTTGAGATCGTCTTCGCCGGCCGCGATGTCAGCACGCGCATCCGCGCCGAACAGGCCCTGGAATCGGCACGGAGCAGGCTTCGTGCCGTAACCGACAACATTCCTGCCCTGATCGCGCACATCGACAGCCAGGGCCGCTACAGCTTCCTCAATGCCCATGGCCATCGGCTGTTCGGTGACGCGAACGAGCGCGCGGTCGGCAAGACGGTGCGCGAAGTCCGGGGCGAGGCGATCTACAGCGACATCAAGGACCACATGGCCGCCGCGCTGCGCGGCGAGCGGGTCACGTTCGAAGGCCAGTCCACCATCGGCGGTCGGACCTACGCCTACCAGACCAGCTACGTGCCGGACATTGGCCCGGATGGCCAGCAGAACGGGTTCTTCTCTTTCACGTTCGACATCACCCAGCTCAAGGACGCCGAAAGCCGCCTGGAACAGATGGCTCGGTTCGATGCCCTGACCGGGCTGGCCAACCGCCGCTACTTCGACGAGCGCCTGTCGGCGGCGATCGCGCGCTGCCGGCGCCAGGAAGCGCCGCTTTCGGTGCTGTACCTGGACATCGACAAGTTCAAGCCGATCAATGACGCGCATGGCCACGAGGCGGGCGACCAGGTGCTGCGGCAGTTCGCGCAGCGGCTGAAGGCCTGCGTGCGCGAAGGCGACCTGGCCGCGCGCATCGGCGGCGACGAGTTCGCGCTGCTGGTCGAGGGCGTCGAAGGACCGGCCGATGCCGAAAGCGTTGCCGCCAAGGTGATCGCGACGATGGCCCAGCCCGTCGACCTGGGAGGCACCAGCCTCACGGTGACCACCAGCATCGGTGTTGCCTTCAGCCGGCGGTCGCTGTCGGCCGACCGCCTGGTGGTTACCGCGGACGAGGCGCTGTACGCGGCAAAGGCAGCGGGTCGCAACACCTGGCGGATCGCGCAGATCGATTGATCGCTCTGGTGGCCGCGGCTGGGCCTTGGTTCATGTGCGCTTGGGTTTAATGGCAGGCCGCCCGTCCCCGGAATCCACGCCAATGAACCGCTATTTCCTCTCGCTTTCGCTGTTGGCGGCCCTGCCGCTTGCCGCCCATGCGCAGTGGCAGCCCACCGCCGAGTTGGGTGTGGTCAACACCACCGGCAACTCTGAAACCACCAGCGTGAACGGCAAATTCGCCCTCAGCGGCGAAGACGAGGCCTGGACCCACGACTACTACGCCGCCGCCCTGCGCGCCGAATCGAGCGACGAGCTCACCGCCAACCGCGTCGAGCTGGGCGCCAAGTCGGCCCGCAAGCTCGGTGAGCGCAGCTACCTGGGCGGTGTGGGCCGCTACGAAAACGATGACTTCTCCGCTTACCGATACCAGGCCACCCTGGCGGTGAACTACGGCTTCGAGGCCTTCAAGACCGACCGCCGCCGCCTGCTGCTGGAAGCCGGCCCGGGCATACGCAGCGCCCGCCTGGCCGACTCGGGCGAGTCGGAGCGCGATGCGCTGCTGCGCGGGTTCGCCGACTACAAGCATCAGATCACCGACAGCACCAACTTCTTCAACACGCTGCTGGTGGAAGCCGCGCAGGACAATACCTTCCTGCAGAACGACATCGGCATCTCCGTCAGCATCAACCGCACGCTGGCGTTGAAGGCGGCGCTGCAGGCGCGCCACAACACCGACGCGCCGGGCAACCGCGACCGGACCGACACCCTGGCCTCGGTGAACATCGTCTGGTCGCCGCACGAAAAACGCGATTGACGCGGGCGCGCACCGGCGCGGCCACTCCGCACCAAGCGAGGGTGGCATCAAGCTTTCTTTGACGGGCGCGTGACGCAGGCACTAGCCTGCGGGTTGTCCATCCCATCACGAAGGCCTGCCCGATGAGGTCCACGTCCGCCCGCACCGAACCACTGTGGCAGCGCCTGCCGGCGATCCTCGCCTATCCGGCAGCGTCGTCGATGCTGTGGATGATCGGTGGGCTGTGCCTGCTGCGGCTGCTGTCGCACCTGCCCAACCTGCTGGGCCTGCTGTTCGAGGCGGTGTTCTGGGTGATGGGCTTCAAGCTGGCGGTGGAGGCCCTGTTGAACACCGCGCACGGCCGGCTGGAGCCCTTCGGCGGCAACGACCTGATGGCGACCGATGGCCAGGCCATGCATCAACTGCTGTTGGCGATGGTGGTTTTCGCGCCGATGTTCGCCGTGCTGGCCTGGGTCGGCGTGGTGCCGGCGCTGGTGATGCTGGCTTTGGCGGTGCTGTTCCTGCCGGCCGCCATCATCCTGGTGGCCATCAATGGCTACCTTCCGGGCGCGCTCAATCCCTTGGCGTGGGGGGACCTGATCGGGCGGATCGGCGGGGCGTATTTCGCGGTCGCCGCGGTGCTTGCCGGGCTGGTGATCGTGTCGCTGGTGGCACAGGCGATTTTCTTCGCACTGCTGCCCAACGACATGGGCAGCTTGCCCGCCGGCTTCGTCAGCGTGTACGTCCTGGTGGCCGGTTACCACCTGCTGGGCTGCCTGATCCACGACAACAAGGAAGTCCTCGGCCTGGACGTAGCGCCGGCGATCCCGCGCGCCACCTTTGCCAATCCCCTGGAAGACGAGGCCGTGGCCAGCGCCGAGGCGCTGGCGGCCGATGGCCGGCATGCGGCGGCCGCCGACCTGCTGGAGCGGATGTTCTTTGGCCGCGGCGCGTCCGACCCGCTGCACGACCGCTACCGGCAGTGCGTGATAGCGGCGGGCGACACGCCGCGGCTGGTGCGGCACAGCCGTGAGTACATCAGCCGCCTGCTCGAGACGGGCAAGGACAAGCGCGCGCTGGCCGTGGCGACGGAAACCCTTGCGCACGACGCAGACTTCCAGCCCGCGTTGGCCGAGGACGTCGCGCGGCTGGTTGCCCAGGCGGTGAACACCGGGCAGGCGCAACTCGCCGTTGCGCTGGCCCGCGACTTCGAGACGCGCTTCCCCGGGAGCGACCGCTGCCCGGAAGTGGTGCTGGCCGCCGCCACGCTGATGGCGGACCGGCTGGGCCAGGAAGAGGCGGCGCGTAATCGCCTGCGGGCCTGCGCGAGTGCCTTTCCCGGCCATCCGCTGGCGCCGTCGCTGCGCGAGGCCCAGGCCAGCGCCCAGCGACTGCTCGACATCACCGCTCGCACCGGAGCCCAGCCATGACCAACGGCAGGGAGTGACTTCCAGCCCATGGTGGGCGTGATTAGGTGTTGTAGATTACCAACACACCAACTCACGGAGCCCGATCATGAAGACCCTCAGCGATTTCTACCGCCTTTTCCCCAACCGTCCGGCGCTGGCCCAGCAGCCCAAGGCCGTCCCGGCCGCTCCGGTGGTCGTCGCGGCCCGCGCCGCCCCGGCCCCTGTCGCGCCGCGCTACCGCCAGCGCGCTTTGGGCACTGGCTACGGCCGCAGCAGCGGCTACGCCCTGGACGGCCGCTATATCGCCGAACGCGAGCACGCGCTGGTGCGGGTCTGCTGAGCCGGGATACCGCCGGAGCTCAGTCCGGCCCGAGCACGCCGCCCGCGGCTTTGAGCAGGCCGATCAGCACATTCAGGCGCCTTTGCATGAAGCCTTCGCGCACGACGGGCTGGGCAGCGAACTCCATCACCCTGGCCCGGCGCGCGCTGTCCGCTGGCCAGGTGGGGGCCCCGGCCACGTTGGGATCACCCCGGCGGGCAAAGGCCAGCCAGTAAGCCGCGGTCTGCCCGGCAAGCGCGTGGTCAACGGCCGTGAACGGTGCCGGCATGCAGCCGCAGGTGTCGGCCGTGCCCAGTACGAAGGCGATTTCTCCGCCGTGGCCGAGCCCTGTCGCGCCGGCCTGCTGAGTTTCGGGCACGTGGCTGAAGTAGTAGCGCCAGGTGGGTGCGCGCTTGGACTGCAGGTAGGCGATGCGCCGTGCGAAAGCGGTGAAGGCCAGGTCGCGGACCAGGTAGCGGCCCAGCGCATCATTGTCATCAACACCCGGGTAAAGCGGCTTCACCAGCACGCGCCCGGCGCGCAGCCGCTCTATCAGTTTGGCCGGGTCCAGCCCGAAGGCGGTGGCTACGGTGGCTTCATCGCTGTTGCTGCCGATCACCAGCGGCAGCGGCGCCTGCTGTTTGTCCTGGAAGGTTTCCAGGATGGTCCGGGGCAGCGCCTCGTCGCCGACGATGAAGCCCGGGGCGAGGTTCGTGGCCGGGTCGCTCAGACCGAAGAAGCGCTCCGGGGCCACGGCCCGCAGCTGCGCCAGCGATGCGTCGGCACCCGCCAGGCCTGTGGCCGCGGCGACGGCGATGCCGGCGCGACGGGCTTTCTCCCGGGTATGGCTGGGGATCCCGTAGGCGCTCTGGGCGATGCCGCGCGCGAACAGGCCGCGCGCCAGGGGCGAGGCATAGAGCGCCAGCACGCTCTGAGCACCGGCCGACTCGCCGAAAAGCGTCACGTTGGCCGGGTCGCCGCCGAAGGCTTCGATGTTGCGCTGTACCCACTGCAGCGCCGCTATCTGGTCAAGCAGGCCGAAATTCATCGCGCTGCGCTCGCCCAGCGCCGGATGGGCGAAAAAGCCCAGGGCACCCAGCCGGTAGTTGATCGTCACCACCACCACATCGCGCCGGGCCAGCGCTGCACCGTCGTACAGCGGCACGCCGCCGCCACCGAAAACCAACGCCCCGCCGTGGATCCACACCATCACCGGCCGCTTGGCCGTACCCGCGCCGGCGGGCGTCCAGACGTTGAGGGTGAGGCAGTCCTCTGAAAGTGGGCCGGGGTCGCCGCCGCCTTCCAGCGATGCGCCAGGCTTCTGCATGCAGGCATTGGCTCTCAGCCTGGCGTCGCGTTCGCCCCGCCAGGACGGCATCGGCTGCGGCTCGCGCCAGCGCAGGTCGCCCACCGGGGGTGCGGCATACGGCAGGCCGCGGAACACCTCCACGCCAAGCTCTGAAGATCCCGCCACGGCGCCGGCTTCGGTCAGTACCACGGGTCTTGCCGGAACCTGCGCCCAAGCCGGTGCGGCCAGCGCCAACAACGCCACCAGGGCGGCCATTCGATGCCGTTGCCGCATGCGCTCTCTCCCGACGGTACTGCCGCCGATCTTATCTAAGCGGCGCCCCTTGCGCGTGATCGGTCGGTGCGGGATCAGGCGCCGGGTTCAGGCCGCACGGCCCTGAGCCGCCAGACGATGTTGCCCACGTCATCGGCCACCAGCAGCGCGCCGCTCCTGTCCACGACAACGCCGACCGGGCGGCCGCGGGCCTGGCCGTCGTCGTCGAGGAAGCCGGTGAGCACGGGCTCCATGACGCCGCTGGGTTCACCGTTGACGAACGGCACCAACACCCCCTGGTAGCCGCTGCGCGGCTCCCGGTTCCACGAGCCGTGCTGGCCGACGAAGGCGCCGCTGCGGTAGCGCGCCGGGAAATGATCGGCATCGTAGAAGGCCAGGCCCAACGGGGCGGTGTGCGAGCCCAGGGCGTAGTCGGGCGCGCGGGCACGCGCCACCAGGTCGGGCCGCTGGGGCGCGACGCGCGGATCCAGGTGTGCGCCGAAATAACTGTAGGGCCAGCCGAAGAAATCACCGTCGCGAACCGAGGTCAGGTAGTCGGGCACCAGGTCGTTGCCCAGCTCGTCGCGTTCGTTCACCACCGTCCACAGCGCGCCGGTCTGCGGCTGCCACGCCATGCCGACCGGATTGCGCAGGCCCGAGGCGAACACGCGGCTGCGTCCGCTGGCGACGTCGACCGCCAGGATCGCCGCGCGGTCGGTTTCCTTGTCCATGCCGTTTTCGGCGATGTTGCTGTTCGAGCCCACGCCGACGAACAGCGTGCGGCCGTCGGCGCTGGCCACCAGGCTCTTGGTCCAGTGGTGGTTGATGGTACCGGCCGGCAGCGCGGCCAGCGTCACTCCTGGGGCGTCAATGCGGAGGTCGCCGTCGCGGTAGGGGTAGGCGACGATCGCATCGGAATTGGCGACATACAGCCGTTCGCCCACCAGCGCCATGCCAAAGGGCGACGACAGCTTGTCGATCAGGGTGACCTGCACTTCGGCCTTGCCGTCGCCGTTGGCGTCGCGCAGCAGGGTGATGCGGTTGGCGCTGGGCACCGTGGCGCCGGCGCGCGCCATCACCTTGCCGGCAATCCAGCCCTTGATGCCCTTGGCGTCGTCGGGGCGGTGGGGCGCGTTGGTTTCCGCCACCAGCACGTCGCCGTTGGGCAGCACGTACATCCAGCGCGGGTGCTTTAGGTTCCGCGCGAAGGCATCCACCTCGAACCCCGCGGCCGCCAGCGGCACCTCATGGGCTTCCCAGCCGACGGCCTTGGCGGCGTTTACCGTGGGCAGCAGCGAGATCTCGGGGGCGGGCAGCGGCGGCGACCCGCCGATGCCGGACGGCAGCGGCTCGTGCGTGGCCTGCGAACACGCGGAAAGGGCCGCCACGTACAGGCAGCACGCCAGCATTCGCCGCGCACTCATGCCCCGATGAATTCCAGCAGGTCGCGCGTGAGTCGGGCCTTGTGCGTGGCGAACAGGCCGTGTGGCGCACCGTCGTATTCGATGAGGGTGCTGCCCGGGACCATCGCCGCCGCCGGGCGCGACGAGGCGTCGATGGGCACGGTGGCGTCGTCGGTGCCGTGGATGAAGAGCGTGGGCAGGGTGAAGGCGGCCATGTCCGAGCGGAAGTCGGTGGTCGAGAAGGCCTTGAGTGCCTCCAGGGTCGCGCGCAGGCTGCCCTGCATGGCGATGCCGTGGGCCCAGGCCAGCATTTCCGCGCTCACCGGCGCCGTGCCGGCCGCCACGCCGAAGAATTTCTCGAAGAATCCGGTGAAGAACTTCGCGCGGTCCTCGTTCAGCGCCAGGGCCGTCTTGTCGAACGCCGCCTGGTCGGTGCCGCCCGGGTTGTCCGCGGTCTTGAGCCGGAACGGCAGCACCGACGACACCAGCACGGCCTTGTGGATGCCCGCCGCGCCGTATCGGGCGAGGTAGCGCGCCACCTCGCCGCCGCCCATCGAAAAGCCCACCAGCACGGCATCGTCTGCGCCGGTGTGATCGAGCACGGCGGCCAGGTCGTCGGCCAGCGTGTCGTAGTCCTGGCCGTCCCAGGGCTGGGACGAGCGCCCGAAGCCGCGGCGGTCGTAGGCGATGGCGCGATGGCCCGCGCTGGCGATCGCCATGGCCTGGTCATCCCAGCTGTCGGCCGACAGCGGCCAACCGTGGATCAGCACCACGGGCCTGCCGCTGCCCCAGTCCTTGACGTAGAGCTGCGTGTTGTCGGCGGCGGTGACGTAGTTCATCGGCAATCCAGGGGCGCGGGGTCGAGCTCCAGTGTCCGCGCCGGCGATGAACCCGGTCTGTCTGGTGCCGCACGCCCGAGGGCCGCCGAAGTGCGGTGGCGAACGGAACTCTGCGCGCGCGCCGCGCACTGTGCACCCTTGCCGGCCGCTTCGCGACATTCCGTCGCCGGCGCGATCGGCGGCAACGCACAACGGAGCACCGTATGAATTACGAAGAACGCGACACCCTGGGCATGTACCGCACGCACCGCAGCAACGGCGTGGAATCGATCGTGCACAAGGGCCCGGGCCCCGAACTGATGGGCGCCAACACCCTGACCGGCAACGACGTCTACAACAAGCAGGACGAAGACCTGGGCGACATCCAAGAGATCATGCTCGACATCCGCACCGGCCGCGTCAGCTACGCCGTGCTGACGTTCGGCAGCTTCCTGGGCATGGGCGGCAAGCCGTTCGCGGTGCCGTGGGAAGCGCTGCAGCTCGACACCAAGAACAAGCGTTTCGTGCTGGACGTGGACAAGGAAAGGCTGAAGGCCGCGCCGGGCTTCGACAAGGACGAATGGCCGGACATGGGCAACCCCACCTGGAGCCAGGGCATCCACCATTACTACGGCACCCAGCCGCGCATTGATCCGCCGGCGAAATAAGCGGGCCAGGCCAGCGCGTGCATCCCCGCGGGGATGCACGC
>NZ_JAIBFH010000401.1 GCF_019459675.1 Arenimonas sp. | reverse complement strand
TGCCGCTGGGCAGCAACAGGCCGTGCCAGTGGATGGTGGTGGGTTCGCGCAGGCGGTTGGTGACCAGGATGCGAACGCGGTCGCCTTCCACGGCTTCAATGGTCGGGCCGGGCGTGCCGCCGTTGTAGCCCCAGCAGGTTGCCTTGGATCCCGGCGCGAATTCGTGTTCGAACTCTTCCGCCACCAGGTGGAACTCCTTCACGCCACCGACGTTGCGGTGGGGCAGGGACCAGCCGTTGAGCGTGCGCACCTTGCCCGCGCGACGGGCGGCGGGGGAGGGCGCCGGCTCGGCCATGTCGTGGCCTTCGTGGCCGCCGGACTGCGCTACGGCCTGCGCGGCGGTGGTGGTCACCAGCCCCGCGCCGGCGCCGATCAGCAGGTTGCGTCGGGTGAGTTTCATGGCTTGTCTCCGTGATCGTGCTGGTCGTCGCGCGCGGGCGCAGGCTCATGCTGCGAATGGTCCATCTTCGAGTGGTCCATGCCTTCGTGCTGCGAATGGTCCACGGCCTCGGGCTTGGAATCATCCATTCCCTCATGCTGCGAATGGTCCACGGCCTCGGGCTTGGAATGATCCATGCCCTGATGCTGCGAGTGGTCCATCGCCTCGGGCTCGGAATGGTCCATGCCCTGATGCTGCGAGTGGTCCATGGCCCCGGGCTTGGAATGGTCCATGCCCTGGTGCTGCGAATGGTCCACGGCCGCGGGCTTGGAATGGTCCATGCCCTGGTGCTTGGAATGATCCATGCCTTGGTGCTGTGAATGGTCCATGCCGCCCTTGGGCGACAGGATGTCGTTGACGCTGGGCGTGCGTGCGTCGATGCCTTCGTCGCTGGGCAGGCGCTGGCCGACCGCGCGCGACAGGGCCACGCGCGCCAGCCAGTAATCACGTACCGACTCGAGGTAGGCCTGGTAGGCGTCGTATTCCGCCACCTTGGCCTGCACCAGCTCGAACACGCCTATCAGCATGAAGTTCTGGCGCTCCTGCTGGCGCGCCACGATGGCCTCGCGCTGGGGCACCAGCGCCTCGCGGTGCAGCTGCACCACGTCGCGCATCGCCGCCACCGACTCACTGCCCAACCGCACGCCCTGGGCCGTGGAAAGCTCCGCCTGCTGCACGCGCGCCAGCGCCGCGGCCAGCTGCGCCTGTGCGCGCGCCAAACGTGCCTGGCCCTGGTTGAAGATCGGCAGCTCCAGCGCGATCTCGGGACCGCGCAGTCGCGCACCATCGGCCTCGCTTTCGCGCTCGTAGCCGATCTCGCTGCCGCCCAGCCAGCGCAGCGTGCGCGTGAGGCCCAGCGCATCGGCCAGCACTTCGGCTTCCTTGCGTGCGGCCAGCAGTTCGGGATTGCCGTCGGCGGCCAGGCGCGCAAGGACTCCGGCATCGTCTTCCCGCGGCACCGGCAGGGGCAGGTTGTCGCTGGCTTCCCAGTCGGCTTCGTCGCCGTGCAGGCCCAGCTGCAGGTTCAGCGCCAGGCGCGCGCGGCCGGCGTCGGCGCGCGCGCGCCGCGCGGCGATT
>NZ_JAIBFH010000396.1 GCF_019459675.1 Arenimonas sp. | reverse complement strand
CTTTCCCGCCCCCCTCCACCCCCCCCCTCCCCTTGTTCTCGCCCCTCCCCCCGCGCTTTCCCGCCCCCCTCCACCCCGGGCGCGGCCGCGGCCGCCTGACCGAGGAAAACATCCGCGAAGCCACCCGCGAGGTGCGCATCGCGCTGCTGGAAGCCGACGTGGCCCTGCCCGTGGTCACGGCCCTGGTCGAGCGCATCAAGGTGCGCGCGGTCGGCCAGGAAGTGCTGACCAGCCTCACCCCGGGCCAGGCCCTGATCAAGGTGGTGCGCGACGAGATGGCCGCCGTAATGGGCTCGGCCGCCAGCGACCTCAACCTCAACGTGCCGGCGCCGGCGATCATCCTGATGGCCGGCCTGCAGGGCGCGGGCAAGACCACCACGGTGGGCAAGCTGGCCAAGCACCTGAAGGAAAAGAAAAAGAAGAAGGTGATGGTGGTGTCGGCCGACGTCTACCGTCCGGCCGCCATCGAGCAGCTGCGGACGCTGGCCCAGCAGGTGGACGTGCTGTTCTTCGCCTCGGACGCGTCGCAGAAGCCCGAGGACATCGTCCGCGCCGCCATTGCCGACGCCCGCAAGAGCTTCGTGGACGTGCTGATCGTGGACACCGCCGGCCGCCTGGCCGTGGACGAAGCGATGATGGCCGAGATCAAGGCCCTGCACGCGGCCGTGAACCCGGTGGAAACGCTGTTCGTGGTGGACGCCATGACCGGCCAGGACGCCGCCAACACGGCCAAGGCCTTCAGCGAAGCGCTGCCGCTGACCGGCGTGGTGCTCACCAAGACCGACGGTGACGCCCGCGGCGGCGCCGCGCTCAGCGTGCGCTACATCACCGGCAAGCCCATCAAGTTCATCGGCGTGGGCGAAAAGCCCGACGGCCTGGACGTGTTCCACCCCGACCGCGCCGCCAGCCGCATCCTGGACATGGGCGACGTGCTGAGCCTGGTCGAACAGGTCGAACAGCAGGTGGACAAGGACAAGGCCCAGAAGCTGGCCGAGAAGGTCGCCAAGGGCAAGAAGTTCGACCTCAACGACATGCGCGACCAGTTCGAGCAGATGCAGAACATGGGCGGCCTGTCGGGCCTGATGGACAAGCTGCCGGGCATGGGCCAGGTGCCCGACCACGTGAAGGCCCAGGTCACCGGCAAGGAAATGCCGCGCATGATCGCCATCATCAATTCCATGACCAAGAAGGAGCGCCGCAACCCGGGCCTCCTGAACGGCTCGCGCCGGGCCCGCGTGGCCCGGGGCTCGGGCACCACCCCGGCCGACGTGAACAAGCTGCTCAAGCAGTTCCAGCAGATGGAAAAGATGATGTCCAAGCTGTCCAAGGGCGGCATCAAGGGCATGATGCGGGGCATGAAGGGCCTGATGGGCGGCGGCTTCCCCGGGCGTTTCCCCGGCGGCTGAGACGGCGGCCCGGGGCCTTGATTCGCCCGGCGGGGTTTCCTTCGGGCGGACAAGGGGTTAGAATTCGCGATTCCCCCGGCCGGAATGCGGTCGGGTCAACTGTTACAGAACTGCAGAGCGAATTCCCAATGGTCAAGATCCGCCTGGCCCGCGGTGGCGCCAAGAAGCGTCCCTTCTATCACATCGTCGTGACCGACCAGCGCAACAAGCGCGACGGCCGTTCGATCGAGCGCGTGGGTTACTACAACCCGATCGCCACCCCGACTGAGCCGCGCGTGGTGCTGGACACCGAGCGCGTGAAGCATTGGGTTGCCAACGGCGCCCAGCTGACCGACAAGGTCCGCGTGCTGTTCAAGGAAGCCTCGGCCAAGGCCGCGGCCTGAGCCCCTGGCCTCGCCCCGTGCGAGGCCTGATGCCATGAGCACCGATCGCCGCATCCTGCTGGGCAGGGTCGCCGGCGATTTCGGCGTCCGGGGGGAGCTCAAGCTCCTTTCCTGGACCGATCCCCGCGATGCCATCTTCAAGTACCAGCCCTGGATCCTCACCGCCGGCGAAAGCGAGCGGGAAGTTTCCGGCGTGCGCGGTCGCGACACCGGCAAGCTGCTGGTGGCGGTTTTCCCGGGCATTGAAAGCCGGGAACAGGCCGAGGCGCTGAAGGGTTCCGAGATCTGGGTGTCGCGCAGCCAGCTGCCGCCGCCCAAGCCGGGCGAGTACTACTGGGTGGACCTGGAAGGCCTGGCGGTGCAAACCGTCGAAGGCGTTGCGCTGGGCACCGTTTCGCACCTGTTCGACACCGGCGCCAATCCGGTGATCGTGATTTCCGGCGAGCGCGAGCGGCTGGTGCCGTTCGTCACCGACCAGTACGTCAAATCCGTGGATTTCGACGCCGGCCTGATCGTGGTCGACTGGGATCCGGATTTCTGACCCTTCGGCAGGACCCGCCGTGCGCATTGACGTCATCACCCTGTTTCCCGATTTCGTCCGCGACAGCGCCGCACTGGGCGTGGTCGGGCGTGCGCAGGAGCGTGGGCTGATGTCGGTGCACGGCTGGAACCCGCGCGATTTCGCCACCGACAACTACCGCCGGGTGGACGAGCGGCCTTTCGGCGGCGGCCCCGGCATGGTGATGCTGGCCGAGCCGCTGTCGGCCTGCCTGGCCGCCGTGCGCGCGGCCGATCCGGCGCCGGCCCGGGTCACCTACCTCAGTCCCCAAGGGCCGCGCCTGACGCAGGCCAAGGTCCGCGAATTGGCCGCCGCGCCGCGCCTGGTGCTGCTGTGCGGCCGCTACGAAGGCCTGGACGAGCGCTTCATCGACCGTGAGGTGGACGAGGAGATTTCCATCGGCGACTACGTGCTGTCGGGCGGCGAACTGGCCGCCGCGGTCGTCATCGATGCGGTCGGGCGCCTGCAGGAGGGCGCCCTGAACCACGCCGACTCGGCGGTGCAGGACAGCTTCGAGGACGGCCTGCTCGACACTCCGCACTTCACGCGGTCCGAAGCCGAGGGCACGGCCGGCGTGCCGGCGGTGCTGCTGTCCGGCGACCACGCCGCCATCCGCCGCTGGCGGCGCCAACAAAGCCTGGGCCGCACCTGGCTGCGGCGCCCGGACCTGCTGGCCCGCGTGGCGCTGGACAAGGCCGACCGGGCCCTGCTCGAGCAGTTCATCGCCCAGTGGCGGGCCGACCACCCGGCGGGCGGCTAACCGCTTCCCTTTCAAAGGCTTGGCAGGCTATACTTGCGAGCTGTGTCACTTAAGCCAAGCACGGATTCACCGGGCCTCTGGCGCGCATATCAAACAACTATCAAAGGCGTGTAACCATGAATTTCCTCCAGCAGTTCGAAGTTGAACAGTCGCAGCGCAAGCTGCCCGAATTCGGCCCCGGCGACACCATCGTGGTCAACGTGAAGGTCAAGGAAGGCACCCGCGAGCGCGTGCAGGCCTATGAAGGCGTGGTCATCGCCATCAAGAACGCCGGCCTGAACTCCGCCTTCACCGTGCGCAAGATCTCGCACGGTTTCGGCGTCGAGCGCGTCTTCCAGACCCACAGCATGGTCATCGACTCGGTGACGGTGAAGCGCCGCGGCAAGGTCCGCGCCGGCAAGCTGTACTACCTGCGTGGCCTGGAAGGCAAGAAGGCGCGCATCAAGGAAGACCTGGCTGCCACGGCCCGCACCAAGGCCTGAGCCCCGCCGGCTTCCACGCAAACGGCCGCCTTCGGGTGGCCGTTTTGCTTTCCGGGCCCCACGCCCCCATTCAAGCTCCATGGCACACCGGAACGTCGAAAACCGATGACCCCTTCTCCTGAAAACCCGGGCCTTCGCCTGGATATCTGGCTGTGGGCGGCGCGCTTCTACAAGACCCGCGCGCTGGCCAAGCACGCCATCGAAGGCGGCAAGGTGGACGTGCAGGGGCAGGGCGCCAAGGCCTCGCGCCTGCTCAAGACCGGCGAGACGCTGCGCCTGCAGCGCGGCGAAGACGTGTTCGAGGTCCAGGTGGTGGCGCTGAGCGGCAAGCGCGGTCCGGCCGCCGCCGCCGCCCTGCTGTATCTCGAATCGGACGAGTCGCGCGAAACCCGCCTGCGGCTGGCTGCCGAACGCCGCGCGGCGAACGCCGGCTACCGCGCGCCCGCCGGCAAGCCCGACAAGCGCGCCCGCCGGCTGATCCAGGCGCTGGGTGACCTGGACGCGCTGTGAGTCAGTCGGTGTCCGCCGCCGGCGCGTAAACCGGCAGGTCGGGCGCGCGCTGGAAGGCGAAAATCAGGTTGGTCTGGATATGCGCCACTTCCTCGCGGCTCGTGAGCGCGGCCATCGCGAAGTCGCGCAGGTGGTCGCTGTCGCGCACGCCCACGTGCACCAGGAAGTCGTCGGCGCCGGCCACGTGGTAGAGGTTGAGCACTTCCGGCAGGGCGATCAGGTGCTGGTGGATGGCTTCCACCTGCGGACGCGAATGCCGCGCCAGCCGCACCGCCACCATGGCCTGCAGGCCGATGCCCACCGCCTTCGGGGCGATCTCGGCGTGGTAGCCCAGCAGCACGCCGGCCTCGCGCAGCCGCCGCACCCGCTCCAGGGCGGTGGACGGTGCGATGCCGGCCCGCTCGGCCAGGTCCTTGTTCGGAATCCGCGCATTCTTTCGAAGAAGTCGAATAAGGGCGAAGTCTGTTCGGTCCAGGTGCATGCCGGGCCTCCTTTCGGAAATAGTATTCGGCTGCGCCGAATCAGGCCTCAGTCTATTCCATAGTGTGGACCTGTCGTTCCGGAGCCCGCCATGACCCGCATCGAAACCCTGGCCGTGCACGCCGGCCGTGAAGACTTCATCGCGCTCGGGGTGAATGCCCCGCCGATCGACCTTTCCACCACGTACCCAGTGACCGACCTGGACGTGGGCACCGCCAGCTTCGATGCCCTGGTGGGCGGCGCCGCCAGCGCGGCCAACCCGATCTACGCGCGGCTGCACAACCCCACCGTGGGCCGGGTGGAACAGGCCATGGCGACCCTGGAGGCCACCGAAGCCTGCGTGGCCTTCGGTTCGGGCATGGCGGCGCTGACCGCGGTGCTGATGGACGCGCGCTCGCGCGGCGGCCACGTGCTGGTGGTGCGGCCGCTGTACGGCACGTCCGACCACCTGCTGGCCTCGGGCCTGTGCGGGCTGGAGGCGGAGTTCGTGGAGACCGGCGACATCGCCGCGCGCCTGCGTGCCGACACCGCGCTGGTGATGATCGAAACGCCGGCCAACCCGACCCTGGACCTGGTGGACATCGCCGCCGTGGTGGCCTCGGCCGGCGCCGTGCCCGTGCTGGTGGACTCGACCTTTGCCACGCCCGTGCTGCAGCAGCCGGCGCGCCTGGGCGCGGCCTACGTGCTGCACAGCGCCACCAAGTTCCTTTCCGGCCACGGCGACGTGATGGCCGGCATCGTCTGCTGCAGCGAACAGCGCGCGCGTGGCCTGCGCGTGGTGCGCGCCGCCACCGGTGCCCTGCTGCACCCGTTCGGCGCCTACCTGCTGCATCGCGGGCTGCCGACGCTGGCGCTGCGGGTTGAGCGCGCCCAGGCCAACGCCATCGTGCTGGCCGCGCGCCTGGCCGAGCATCCGGCGGTGGCGAAAGTACATTTCCCGGGCCTGGGCACCGTGCGCAACGCGCACCTGTTGGGTTCGCAGATGGCGGGTCCCGGTTCGCTGATCGCTTTCGAGCTGGTGGCGGGCTATGAAGCCGCCGCGGCCGTCATGTCGCTGGTGCGCCTGATGACGCCAGCGGTGAGCCTGGGTTCGGTGGACACCCTGATCCAGCATCCGGCCGGCCTGACCCATCGCGTCGTGGACCCGGCGGCGCGCGAAGCCAACGGCATCGGCCCGGCGCTGCTGCGCCTGTCGGTGGGCATCGAACAGGTCGAGGACCTGTGGGTCGACCTGCGCCAGGCCCTCGACGCGGTTCGCCTCAGCGCAGCTGCTTGAGCCGGTAAAGCGCCTCGAGCGCCTGCTTGGGGGTGAGTTCGTCCGGATCGATGGCGGCCAGGGCTTCCGCGGCCGGCGACGGCTGCGGCGCGAACAGCCCGAACTGCTGGGGTGATTCCAGGGCCGCCGCGCTCATCTGCGCCACGGCCTGCGGCGCGCCGCGCTGCTCGAGCTCCGCCAGGGTGCGCCGCGCCTGTTCCACCACCACGCGCGGCAGGCCGGCCAGCGCGGCCACCTGCAGGCCGAAGCTGCGGTTGGCGGGGCCGTCCTTCACCGCGTGCATGAACACCAGCTTGTCGCCGTGCTCGATCGCGTCCAGGTGGACGTTGGCGATGCCGCTGCCCGGTTCGGCCAGCGCGGTGAGTTCGAAATAGTGGGTGGCGAACAGGGTGTAGGCGCGGTTTTGGTGCGCCAGATGGCGGGCGCAGGCCTCGGCCAGGGCGAGGCCGTCGTAGGTGGACGTGCCGCGGCCGATCTCGTCCATCAGCACCACCGACTGCGCGGTGGCGTGGTGCAGGATGTAGCTGGTTTCGGCCATTTCCACCATGAACGTGGACTGCCCGCGCGCCAGGTCGTCGCCGGCGCCGATGCGGGTGAGGATGCGGTCGATCGGGCCGATCACTGCGCGCGACGCCGGCACGAAGCTGCCGATGTGCGCCAGCAGCACGATCAGCGCGTTCTGGCGCATGTAGGTGCTCTTGCCGCCCATGTTCGGGCCGGTGATGACCAGCATGCGGCGGTCTTCGCCCAGCACCTGGTCGTTGGGTTCGAAGGGTTCACTGCGCACGGCTTCCACCACCGGGTGGCGGCCGCGTTCGATGTGCAGGCCGGGCGCGTCGGTGAGTTCGGGGCGCGACCAGTCCAGGGCCTGCGCGCGCTCGGCGAAGGCAGCCAGCACGTCCAGTTCCGACAGCGCGGCCGCGCAGCGCCTGAGCGTCTCCAGCCGTTCGTTCAAAGCGTCCAGCAGGCCTTCCCACAGCACTTTCTCGCGCGTGAGCGAACGGTCGCGCGCGCTGAGCACCTTGTCCTCGAAGTTCTTCAGCTCCTCGGTGATGTAGCGCTCGGCGCCGGTGAGCGTCTGCCGCCGCGTGTAGTGCGTCGGCGCGCGCTCGGACTGGCCCTTGCTGATCTCGATGAAGTAGCCGTGCACGCGGTTGTAGCCAACCTTGAGCGTGGCGATGCCGGTGGCGGCCCGCTCACGCGCCTCCAGGTCCACCAGGAACTGGTCGGCGGTGGTGGACAGCGTGCGCAGTTCGTCGAGCTCGGCATCGAAGCCTTCGGCGATGACGCCGCCGTCGCGCAGCAGCACCGGCGGCTGCGGGATGATGGCGGAGGCCAGCATCGCCGCGTCGCCGGCGTGTTCGCCCAGCTCGGCCGACAGCGCGGCCAGGCGCGGTGAATCCAGCGGCGCCAGCAGCGTGCGCAGGTCGGGCAGCATGCCCAGGCCGTCGCGCAGGGTGGACAGGTCGCGCGGCCGCGCCGAGCGCAGCGCCACGCGCGAGAGGATGCGCTCGACGTCGCCCAGGCCGCGGAAGCGTTCGCGCAGGCTTTCGTGCGCGTTGCCGTCCATCAGCGTGGCCACGGCGTGGTGGCGCTGGCCCAGCACGTGGTGGTCGCGCAGCGGGCGGTTGAGCCAGCGGCGCAGCAGGCGCCCGCCCATCGGGCTGACGCTGGAATCGAGCACGCCCAGCAGGGTGTGTTCAACGCGGCCGTCGGTGCGGCTGTCGAGCTCGAGGTGGCGGCGGGTGGCGGCGTTGAGGGCGATGCCGTCGTCGGCCGATTCAAACGCGATGGCGGTCAGGTGCGGCAGGCGCTGCTTCTGGGTTTCCTCGACGTAGGCAAGCAAGGCGCCGGCCGCGGAGATGGCCAGCGGCTTGTCCTCCAGGCCGAAACCGGTGAGGTCGTGCAGCGCGAAGAAGCGCAGCAGCTGGCGCCGGCAGGCGTCGGCGTCGAAGCCCCAGGGGGCCCGGCGCCGCAGGCGGGGCTGGGTGGCGACGGCGCTGAGCCAGCCGTCTTCGTCGGGCGCCAGCAGTTCGGCCGGATCCAGGCGTGCGAGCTCGGCGGCCAGTTGGTCGTCGTTCGCCACTTCCGAGACCAGGAAGCGGCCTGCGGCGAGATCGGCCCAGGCCAGGCCGTAGCCGTTCCTGCCGCGCGCGACGGCCACCAGCAGCGTGTCGCGGCGCTCCTGCAGCAGGGCTTCGTCGGTGACGGTGCCCGGGGTGACGATGCGCACCACCTTGCGTTCGACCAGGCCCTTGGCCAGCGCCGGGTCGCCGATCTGTTCGCAGATGGCCACCGATTCGCCCAGCGCAACGAGGCGCGCCAGGTAACCCTCCATGGCGTGCACCGGCACGCCGGCCATCGGGATGGGCGCGCCGGCCGAGGCGCCGCGCTGGGTGAGGGTGATGTCGAGCAGGCGCGCGGCCGTGCGCGCGGCGTCGTAGAACAGCGCGGAGAAGTCGCCCATCCGGAACAGCAGCAGGATGTCCGGGTGCTCCGCCTTGGCGGCGCA
>NZ_JAIBFH010000388.1 GCF_019459675.1 Arenimonas sp. | reverse complement strand
CGGCGGCCATTCGGGTCCGCGCCGGCGGCCTGCAGGGGTTCGGCCAGGCGCAGCCATCCCTGGCGGATGGCCAGGCCCTGGGGCGGATCGGGGGGCGCGCCGCCGAACGCATCGGCGCCGCGCTCAAGCAGGGCAAGGGCGAACTGTTCGTGGCCACGCGTGGTGTGTTCGCCCTGCAGGCAGGCCTGCAGCCAGCGCGCCAGGCCACCGCGGCCACCTGCGGCCTGGCCACCGTCCAGCAGGCGCAGCAGGGCCGCCGACGCGTGGCCGCCGCGACCCAGCAGGTGGAAGAACACGCTGTCCTCGTCGTCCAGGCGCACGTCGGCGCTGGCGCCATGGCGCAGCAGCCAGCTGAGGTTGGGCAGGTCGCCTTCGCCGGCGAACTCCAGCAGCAGCGACGCCAGGCCAACGGCGTCCGGGCCTGCGCCGAGGCGCAGCATGGCCTCGGCCGACTCGGGCCGATCGGCCGACAGCGCTTCGCGCAGCAGTTCACGCGGCGTCTTCTCGAAGTGGCCTTCCGACAGTCCCTCGGCCACGCTGGCCGGCAGCGGATAGGTAGGATCAAGCACCGCCACCAGCGGCCAGCGGCCAGCGCCCAGCGCGTGCTCCAGGGCGCGCCGGCCGTCCTGGTCGCGCTGTTCGGGGTTCACCCCCATCGCGATCAGATGGCGCAGGAGTTCGGGCGCGACGCCGGTTTCAGCGGCCAGCACCAGGGCGTTGCGTCCGCGTTCGTCCACCGCGGCGGCGTCGGGCTTGGCCAGGGCCAGCCGGGCCAGCACGCCGGCGTGGCCGCCGCGCGCGGCTTCCAGCAGCGGCGACGCGCCGTCGCCGTCGCGTGCGTTGCGATCGGCGCCGGCGTCCAGCAGCTCGCCGACGATCTCGGCATTACCCGCCGCGCAGGCCAGCAGCAGCGCCGTGCGCTGCCCGATGCCGCGTGCATCCACGCGCGCCTTGTGCCGCAGCAGCAGCTGCACCCCGGCGATATCGTCGTCGCCCACCACCGCGGCCAGCAGCGCCGGCTGGCCCTGCTTGGGCTCGGGCTTGGCACCGCGTTCAATCAGGAAGCGCGCCAGGCGCCAGTTGCCGGCGGCGCAGGCCACGCCCAGCGGGCTGAAGCCATCCTGATTGAGCGCATCGAGCAGTGCGCCGGCGTCCAGCAGCAGCGCGGCAACGGCGGCATCGGTGCTGCGCGCGGCGTGGTGCAGCGGCGTGTTGCCGTCGGCGTCGGCGCGGCGCGCGTCGGCGCCGTTGGCCAGCAGGGTCATCACTGCTTCCGGGCGGCCGTGCCAGCTGTCGCGGGTGGCGGCCAGCAGCGGGGTCAGGCCGGCGTGTTCGGCGTTGAGATCGACGCCGCGTGCAATCAGTTCACGCAGCAGGCGCAGGTCGCCCAGCAGCGCCGCCAGCATCGGCAGGGTGCGCTGGTCGCGCTCGCCCGCGGGCGGCTCCGCCGACGGGTCGGCGCCGGACTGCAGGGCGGCCAGGGCGGCGTCGATGCGGCCGGCGCGGGTGGCGGCATACAGCGCGGAGTCCGGCTCTTCATCGTCCATGGCGGCAGGGGCAACGGCGGCTTCTTCGTCGTCGTCATCGCCATAGATCGGCAGCGCGCCGAGCGGCAGCGCCGGGGGCGGCGCACCGTAGCGCTGCACCAACGCGTGGGCCACCAGCGCCGTGAACAGCTGCGCGGCCACCAGCGGCAGACGCAGCCCGGCCGGCACCAGGCCGGGCCAGGCCAGCAGCAGCGCACCCACCGCCACCACGAACACCGACAGCGCAACCACGAAACCGCGGCCCGCCTCGTCCGGACCCGCCGACCCCACGGCCGAGGCCAGTGCGGGCAGCCGCGCCGATTCACGTTCCGCCAGGCCGAAGGCCGGCCAGCCGCGCCACAGGCACAGCAGGGCCGCGCCGGCCATGCCGCTCAGGGCCAGGCTCGCGGCCAGGGAACCGGTGTCGCGCAGCGCCGCCAGCGGCCAGCCCACGGCCAGCGCCACCAGCGCCAGGGCGGCAGCCCAGACGGCCGCCAGCGCCAGCGCATCGCCGCGACTGGCAGCGCCCAGCGTCACCGGTCGTCTGCCCCGCAGGCCGGCCAGGCCCAGGGCCAGGGCCGGCTGCGCCAGCCAGGTGCCGGCCAGCGCCAGCGGGTGCGCCCACAGCGGCAGCAGGGACAGCCCGACGCCCAGCGCCAGCCAGGCCCAGGCCGCGCCGGTGCGCGGGGAATCAGCCATCGACCATGGGATCCAGCAGCGTGGGCGGGAACTGCAGGTGGAAACCGTGCGCCGCCAGGTGGGCCCGC
>NZ_JAIBFH010000368.1 GCF_019459675.1 Arenimonas sp. | reverse complement strand
GCCCGGCCATGTAACTGATGGGCAGGGTGCACCGCGACGTTATGTTGCCCACGGGCTTCGCCAGCAACCTTGCGGGGGGCGTCGTCGGCGGCATCAGCAGCGGCCAGGACGTGACCTGTTCGGTGGCCTTCAAGCCCACGTCCAGCCTCCGCCTGCCGGGCGACACCGTGGACGTGCACGGCGAGCCGGTGCAAGTGATCACCACCGGCCGCCACGACCCCTGCGTGGGCCTGCGCGCGCCGCCGATCTGCGAAGCAATGATGGCCCTGGTGCTGATGGACCATGCGCTGCGCCACCGCGCGCAGTGCGGCGACGTCGGCCCGGTGTCGCCGCGCATCCCGGGCTCGGCGCAGTGAACCGCGTTTCCTGCCGTGCAGGCACGCCGATGAAACCGGATTGGAAACGGATGGCGGCGGATCGAAAACGATCGCCTCGGAAGGCCTAGGTTCCCGCTGCGCTGCCGCGCCGGACCTTTGGACGCCCGAGGCCCTTCGTTCACGCGCTACTTATCCGAGTCCATCCCGGTACATCCGTCGCCAAGAAAACCTTACGGAACCCCCAGACCCCATGAGCAAGACCTATAACGTAGCCATCGTCGGCGCCACCGGCGCCGTCGGCGAAACCATGCTGTCCGTGCTGGCCGAGCGCCAGTTTCCGATCGGCAGGCTGCACCTGCTGGCGAGCGCCCGCACGGCCGGCGAGAAGATCGACTACGGCGCCCGCAAGATCGTCGTCGAGGACCTGGCCACCTTCGACCCGGCGGGCGTGGACATCGCGCTGTTTTCGGCGGGTGGCGGCGTATCGAAAGAGTACGCGCCCAAGTTTGCTGCCGCCGGCGCCGTGGTCATCGACAACAGCTCGGCCTTCCGCTACGACGACGACGTGCCGCTGGTGGTGTCGGAAGTGAACCCCGACCAGGTGGCCAACCGCCCACGCGGCATCATCGCCAACCCCAACTGCTCCACCATGCAAATGCTGGTGGCGCTGGCGCCCATCCATCGCGCGGTCGGCATCGAGCGCATCAACGTGGCCACGTACCAGTCGGTTTCGGGCGCGGGCCGCAGCGGCATGGAGGAGTTGGGCAAGCAGACCGCTGCCATGCTCGGCTTCCAGGCCTTCGAGCCGGCCAAGTTCGCCGTGCAGATCGCCTTCAACCTGATTCCGCAGATTGATGATTTCCTGGAAAACGGCTACACGAAGGAAGAAATGAAGCTGGTCTGGGAGACCCGCAAGATCCTCGGTGACGACAGCATCCAGGTGAACCCGACCGCCGTGCGCGTGCCGGTCTTCTACGGCCATTCCGAGGCGGTGCATCTGGAGACGCGCCTGAAGATATCCGCCGCCGACGCGCGCGCCCTGCTCGAGGCCGCACCGGGCGTGGAAGTCGTGGACGACCGGGTGCCCGGCGGCTACCCGACCCCGGTGACCCACGCGGCCGGCACGGATGCGGTCTACGTGGGCCGCATCCGCGAAGATCTGTCGCATCCGCGAGGGCTCAATCTGTGGATCGTCTCGGACAACATCCGCAAAGGCGCGGCGCTCAACGCCGTGCAGTTGGCGGAACTCGTGGTCAAAGAGCGTTCCTGACCGGTATATTCGGCGTGCAATCGCGTCGCGACCGCTGCAGGGGAGTGGTCACGCCAGACTTCTTCGGGGAGATTCAAGCGTGAACATCAGGCATTTGCAGCTTCCTCTGGCCCTCGCCCTCGCGCTGGGCGCATCCAGCGCCCATGCGCTCGGCCTCGGCCAGATTCAGGTCAAATCCGGGCTCAACGAGCCGCTGGTCGCCGAAATTCCCATTCTCTCGGCGGCGCCGGGCGAGGTGGAAGAGCTGGAAGTCCGGCTGGCGTCCCCCGAGGCGTTTGCCCGGGTGGGGCTGGAACGTCCGGTCGGCATGACCGCCAACCTGCAGATGAGCGTCGGCCGCAACGCCGCCGGCCAGCCGGTGATCCGCGTGACTACGCCGGCCCGATTCACCGAGCCCTTCCTCACCTTCCTGGTCGAGGCGAACTGGGGTCGCGGCAGCCTGGTGCGTGAGTTCAGCGCGCTGGTGGATCCGCCCTACATCGCCCCGGCGGTGATCCGCCCGCTCGAGGCCCCGTCGGTGGCCGTGGCCCCGGTGCCGATGCCGATACCCGTGCAGGAGCCTGAAGCGCAGACAGTACCGCTGGAAGACCCTGAGCCGGCGCCCGCGGTGGCCCAGATGCCGCCCGAGCCGATGCCCGTGCCGGAACCGGAACCCGAGCCGGCGCCCGTGGCAGAACTGCCGCCCGAGCCGGTGGCGGTTGCGCCGGCCCCGCAACCCGTGCCCGAACCGATGCCAGAGCCGGTGGCGCCGCCCGAGCCCGTGGCCGCCGCGCCCGAACCGGCACCGCAGCCCGAACCCATACCTGAGCCTGAGCCTGAGCCCGAGCCTGAGCCCGAGCCCGAGCCCGAGCCCGAGCCGGTGCCCGAGCCGGCCCCCGAACCGATCGCCGCGACCCCTCCGCCGCCCGAGCCGGCTCCGGTCCCGCAGCCGCAGCCGGTCGACCCGGGCAGCGTCGGCCCGGTGGCCAGCGGCGACACGCTGTGGGGTATCGCCAGCCAGAACAAGCCCGACGCGGGCGTGTCGATGAGCCAGATGATGCTGGCCCTCCAGCGCGCCAATCCCGAGGCGTTCATCGGCGGCAACATCAACCAGCTCAAGCGCGGCGCGGTGCTGCGCATCCCGGCCCGCGACGAAGTGACCACCCTGGGCGCCGCCGAGGCCGAAGCCCTGGTGCGCGAACAGGCCACGGCCTGGCAGTCCCGGCGCCAGCCGGTGCCGCAGCCGGCCGAGAGCGTGGACACGGCGCCCGAGCGCGTCGCCGCCACACCGCGACGCCCCGCCGCCGCGGCCGACGGTCGCCTTGAGATCGTGCCGCCCTCGGGCGCCGACAGCGCTGCGCGCGGCGTGCAGTCGGGCGCCAGCGGTGCGGGCACCGGCAGCGAGCTGCGCGCCGAGCTGACCCAGACCCGCGAAGACCTCGCGGCCCGCGAAGCCGAAGTTTCCGAGCTGCGTTCGCAGCTGGCCGAGCTGGACCAGCAGCAGGCTGACAGCCAGCGCCTGATCCAGATGCAGGACAGCCAGATGAAGGCCCTGCAGGATCGCCTTGGCCAGACTGCCCCGGTGCCGACCCCTGCGCCCGAGGCCACGGCCAGTGCCGCCGCGGCGCCCGCGGGCGAGCCGGTGTCGAAGCCCTGGTACCTCAATCCGCTGGTCTGGGGTGGCGGTGGCCTGGTGCTGGTGCTGGCGGGCTTGGTGCTGGCGCTGCGCGGACGCCGCACCGCCAGCCCGATGCCGCTGCCGGGCCGCCGCATTTCCGACGACGATGCCCTGCGCGCCAGCCTGGCCGGCGCCCGCAGCGAGCCCTTGCCCGCCGCCGAAACCGATGACGGTGAGGCCGCGCCCGCCGAAGACGAGCAGGCCCGCCTGCAGGCGGCCGTGGCCGCGCGCCCCGATGACCTGGAAACCCATATCAGCCTGCTTCGTCACTTCTATGCCCGCGGCGACACGGCCGGCTACGAAGCCGCGGCGCAGGCCATGCGCGACCGGGTCCGCAGCACGCTGGACCCGCGCTGGCGCGAGGCGGTGGTGATGGGCGTGGCCATTTCGCCCGGGAATCCGCTGTTCAGCCAGGCCGGCTGGAATTCGCCCCGCTTCGGCGACACCGGCGTGATGCCGGCGGCACCGGCCGTGGCACCGGTGGCGGTCGATATCCCGGATCTCGACGATCCGGCCATTGGCGTGGCTGCGGCACCCGCCCCGTCCGAAGACGAGCAGGACGAAGCCTGGGATCGACTGACGCTGGCCGCTGCCGGCGTCAGCGACGGGGTGGCCGCTCCGCAGGCCGACGCCTACGACGACGTGGTGCTGGAGCCGGTGGCCATGGACGACGCCATGGACGCCGCCGTGGACGACGACGCCAGTGACACCAAGATTGAGCTGGCCAGGGCCTACCTGGACATCGGCGACATCGAAGGCGCGAAGGGCATGCTTGAAGAAGTCATCGCCGAGGCCGGCCCCGCCGGCCCCGCCCAAGCCCAGCGGCTGCTGAAAGAAAATTGCTAAGACCCCCCAGCCCCCCCAACCAGC